>JAFWKY010000002.1 GCA_017514105.1 Candidatus Saccharimonadota bacterium | reverse complement strand
GGCCCGCGCGAGTAAAGTAGAGTGGATGAGTACTAAGTTTATACCAACCATTAGTTTGATAACCAACATTAATTGGGTCACTAGAGCCAGAGTCTGTGCCGTCGGCGACGCCGGCGTATTTTTATACTACTCATGTCTTTATGAAAAATAAGCAGAAGTATGATATATGTTTAGCAGAAGCACAATACTTTTTCGCCACAAGTATAGGTAGGGGGTTGATTTTAATTTTGAGATATGCATATAATGTGTGCGGGTTGGTGCGAAACTTTTTATTTTCGGTCAATAGATCCTCCTCGTCATGAGGGTGAGCCTTATGGTTCGCCCTCATTGAGGGGGGATTTATCCCGTGACTATTCTAGGTAAGTCTAGGCTATAATCTCCCCAATGTGGAAACAAACACAAAAAAAGGAGGTTCGCTATGGAGATAGAATGTTTTTTCTACTTCAAATTGAAGCGTAAGCCTAAAAATAAAAAAGTTACTGTCGTCGTAGAAGACGAACAGTAACACCAACCACGGATGCTTCCTAGAAGCATCCGGTTAAGAATTGCTTCTAGTAGTTCCTAACTTAATGATATACCATAAAAGATTTGTAGTCAACTTGTCACGCAGCGGAGGGACCAACCGTAGCTGCGGCGGTTGCGGCGCGCCGGCCATACACCATCGGAATAGAAGCGCAGGTTGTAAGCCTGCTCAGACGAAACAGCAGTACTAGACCAGCAGTAGGCGCGCTCAGTAAAGTAGTTAAGCGCGGAGTCATTCACGTAGCCGGAACGGACAAAGTAGTAAGGATTAGTATTAGTGAGCGTATAGCCATTAGGAGTGTAGGTAGCATCAGTAGAGCCGCTAAGGTCTGTGCCGGTGGTAGGAATGGAGGATCATCCTCATCGTGAGGGCGAGCCTAAAAATAAAAAAGTTACTGTCGTCGTAGAAGACGAACAGTAACAATACCAACCCGGATGCTCCCTAGAAGCATCCGGTTAAGAATTGCTTCTAGTAGTTCCTAATTACATAATATATCATAAACGTGATACCGTCAAGTTGGGCCACGCACCGGACGCTAAAGCCGAACGCACGATTGAGGTTGTTCGCCGGATACAATACACCGGAGTCCGCGAGCAGGTTGTAAGCGTTGGAACTACTACCGCGACTTCGGAAGATCCCTCCGCTGCGTGGTCCATTAGGCTCCCAGCAAAGGCATGTGACCGCCCAGGCCGGCCACAGAACAGGGAATCGTTCGGTATTTGTTCGGTATGATAGTGTCCTTCTCTATGTTCGGTATTTGTTCGGGAATAATTGCAAAATAACAGCACTAGAACAGCATCAACCCCACCCGGCCACCAGGGAAAAACAAGAAATAGGGGAACATAACCAGGGAAAAGTCAAATTAGCCAAATCTGGCCAAAAATAGCCAATTTTAGCCAAAATACGTCCAAAAACTGCAAATTTTTACAAAAATCCGCAAAATCCGAACAAAAACCGTAAATCTGGACGATCGTGGACATCGGAAAGTCTTCTAATTAGCAATTTTGCGAGCATTTTCGCGAACCCGTTTACAAAAATAATTTCACAGGACGAGTACGGTACTGAAATACCGGCGCAGTCCTGCCTGAAATTATTTCTGTAAACAGGCGTGAGGCGAACCGCTCGCAAGGCTACTAATTAGAAGACATACGAACTCCCATCCAGCCTTCGTCCAATTCCCGTTTTCAGACATTATTAGCCCAGCATAGGCAAACCCCGCCTATTTTAGACGGGTATTTTATCGTCTTTTTAACATAAGCGTAATGTCTTAAAATCTATATTGTGCGACATTAAAACTATACAAAAATGCCACATCAACAATCGTCCAAAATTCGCAAAAACTAACCCGGACCGGTCCGATTTATATTTAATTCCCGATTTCAAAGTCAATTCTCTTTGATGGCTCAGGTCTCCAACGGCTACTTCTAGTAATCGTCTCTGACGGTCAATTTCTAGTGTCTAATGGATAAAAACCCGTCAACAGAGTTGTCTTTCGGCACAAAGTTTCCTGGATCTTTAACAGGGGTAGACAGGGAAACAGAAGACTTTCTCGGGGTGATTTCTACAGTTGACTTTTCCCTGTACTCCACCTCTGGACGAATAGGGGTAGCGCTATTATTTACAGAGTTTTCCACAGGGGATGCACTAGGTCGGGAAGACGGCTGCGCCTCGGCGACCGCATTTACGACTCGTCCCCGCTTGTTTTTCTTTTTGTGTTTCTTCCCTTTCTTGTCTGGCGCAGGCGTGCTACTAGTATTGCTTTTCCCTGACTGGTTTCCCTGTTTTTCTTCCACCAGCGCCGCCAAATCTTTCAGTCCAAGGCTAGATTTACCTTCGGCGGCATTCGGACTTAACTTTTGCCTGCGAAAATCTGCCTGAGGTGTTGTTGGATGTTTGTAGTTCGGTTTTTGTTCGGTTCTGGCAGGAGATGCAGAATGGGCAGGAGATGTAGAGTAGGCGGGAGACTGAGAGATAGAATCACTATGGGCATGGCGACCTTGTGGTGTCGCAACTGGCGCAAAAACCGGCTTCGCCCCGCTCTCTCCGGCCTGCCGGCCAGAATCCGACAGCTCTTTCTTGTATTTCTCGGACTGCTCAATTGTCTCGCGAATTTCTGCCTCTACTTCGGCACGCGGACGAGCGAAGTTTGCGCGGGAATGTTCAATAATCGCATCAAAATTATTATTTGGTGAGGCCGGGATAGACAGTGTGGTTGCCGAAAACGCCGGCACTTTTTCGCCATTGATAATCATTGAAATCACGAAATGGCGGTTGTTTAACTGCAGCAAATCGCCCGCTTCAAACGTCGGTTCAAACTGTTTAACTAGTATCGGTGCATCATCTGCAGAAACGCGGAAGGAAATCGTCGTACCCACGTTGCCAAACACCGCGTCGCGTACAGAATCAGTCATCTGGGCTACATATTGGTTTGCTACCGTGAGATTTAAGCCGTATTTACGGGCCTCAGAGAGAATTACGGCAAACGAATCTGTCGCGAAGTTCTGGAACTCGTCCACATACAGATAAAATGGACGTCTGTCTTCTACGCGCGGGATGTCCGAGCGAGACATCGCTGCGAGTTGCACCTTGGTTACTAGAAATGCGCCCAGGATACCAGCGTTATCTTCGCCGATTAGACCTTTGGACAGATTCACCACCAAAATCTTGCCTTCGTCCATAATCTTACGAATGTCAAATGACGATTTTGGCTGACCAATGATATTGCGAATGATCGGGTTGGCGGTGAACGCTCCGACCTTATTTAGTACTGGCGCGATAGACTCATTGACCTGTTTTTCGTTCCATTGGCCGAACTCATGCTTCCAGAATTGCAATACAGTCACGTCTTTGCAGTAATCTAAGGTCTCCTTGCGAAAATCTTTGTCTGTCAGCATGCGTGAGATATCTAGGAGCGTCGTGGAAGGCCTATCAAGCAGCGCCAGCAAGGTATAACGCAAAATATGCTCTAGCCTTGGACCCCAAGAATCGCCGAACATTCGCTTTAGTACGCCGATCACCTCTGAGCAGATGTTAGGCTTGCGCGAAGGATCCGAGATCTCCAGAGGGTTAAACGCCACCGGATATGCTGTATCGGCCGGGTTGAAATAAACCACATCATTTATACGCGATTCCGGCACGAATTTGAGATTATCTATCGCAAAATCGCCATGCGGGTCAATAATACAATACCCTTGGTTATAAAATACATCAGATAGCGCCAGCAATTCCAGCATGCCACTCTTCCCTGCTCCGGTCTGCCCAATAATATAGACATGACGCGAGCGATCTCGTCGCAGCAAACCAAATTGATGATTAATTCCACGGAAATTCGTCAACCCAAAAGCCGATATATTTCTGTCTTCTGCCGCAACGCCAGTCAGAACTGGCAATTTGGCAGGTGGCTCGGCTGTCTTTGAAGATGCCCACACAATATTCGGCGTCTCTACCGAAGTATGTGGCAAATGATATACGCTCGCCAGTTCAGAAATATTGAGAATAAAACCTCTATCAGCAAATTGGCGCACCTTGTAATCATCCAAGTCTTTTTGGTTGAAACTACCGCTGCCAACTTGCTTAAAACCGTTCAAATTCGTAGAATTAAATTGCTTGAATGTACCCACTAACGCCTGCATATTTAGTCTGGCATCTGTCTGATTTTGGCCCAAATAAGCCAAACGGATTTTTACTTCATATCCAAGTTTTGTAGCCTTTTCTTCGGCCTTGGCAATTTGTGTCTTGGCGCGTTCGGATAACTCTATCTTCTCTTCGGAATTCGTACCACCAGCCGGCGGACGGAAAAGCGCACCAAGAATCTCTACGAGATAAGTCCAATCTATCCCGGTACCAGGCATCCTGCGCCCAGTTTTGACGCGTTCTATCCATCTGTCAGTGGTGTTCTTGTGCCAGTCATCTGGAATTGGTCGTGTCAAAATCTGTATCCACATCTCCTCAGAACGGTCGGTGTTCAATTTTGCCAATGTACCAGTGATGCCGGCCAGTGGATCTACCTCAAAGTTCTCAAAAGTCTTGATCGGCAAAGCATCATTTTCTATCAAACCCAATTCGGCAGTATAACTAACTGGATACTTGGAGCGGTCATCGGCGTAATCTTCGTTCATTTTGTAGATTTGTACGGTCGGATATTGCGCGTAAATCTGGCTCTCCACAAAACTCTGCAGTACTTTTGGCACCCATACATAGAAGCGAATCTGCCCGCCAGTAGATACGATTTCAAAGGACAAATGTTCCTGTACTCCACCGCTGTTGCGTAGTTCTTGCTTGTCACGCAAGATACCGTGAAGAGAAGCAAATAATTGCTCTGCGGCCAACTCCTTTTTGTCGTTCGTGCGCGGAATTTCCAGCATCAAAAGTACCGAGTCTACATTTAACACCTTTAACTTGTTGAGTTTCTTGTAATTTCTATAAGTGAGAAACGCCAAAATTCCTACCACTGGTATCCAGAAAATTGGCATTAGAATAAAATGTATGACTGCTTCCATGAGTATATTATATCATAAACTTTAAGCCAAAGTATAAGAGTTCTTACCGACTTTTTTGAAGTTCTTTTTGTTCTGCAAATTCAGCAAAATCGTAGTCTCTTTTACTTTACGCACATGGAGCACGTGCTTGACGATTTCCTCACGCGTCAAAGGTTCCTCGGACTTCTCTAGGATAGATTTGATAATTTCGGCAATCGTTCCCTTCTTGTATCCCCACGATGAGAGTGCATAGATGCCGCGCCCGATCAAGATAAAGCGCGGGTCTTTAATCAATTCATTATGAATCGCCTGTACGGTTACATTTTTGCGCTTAAAGTTGGAATCTTTTATCTCTTTTGCGATTTCCGAAAAATGCATTGGCTGTTTCTTGGCCTCAAGAATTACAAAAATCTTATCGCGGATGTTCTTCGGGTTGACTTCTGGCCACTTTGCTAGTCCCCACAAGCCGTTCAACGTTGCTAACAACTTGGAAATTGACGCAACTGCCTTTATGTGGTCTGGGTGTTCATAATTTAACCTATTGTCAAGTTCGTCCAGCGTCATCGGCTTTTTGTTTGCCTTAATGATAGAAACGATTTCGTCCACTCTCTCACGAATTTTTAGGCTATCACCATACTCGGCGATTCCTACTGCCGCATTGTAACGGTCATTCTCTTCCACTACAGTCAAATTCTTAGCAAAGGTCGCGATAAAATAAATGCCGGTCCTTTCGGAAGCGGTAGAAGTACGATCATAAACTTTGTCGGCAAGATCAGATAATTTGGCAACCCGGCCCATTTCGGTAAGATTACGGATAAGTATTTTTTCGGCAGCAGCCAATTCTGGAATTTGATTCTCCTCAGCGGAAATTTGGAGACGAATCAGAATAGCCTTTTCTAGTTGCCGTACACGTTCACGCGTAATTGACAACATTTCGCCGATTTGTTCAAGGGTCTGTTTACTGCCTTTTAGGCCAAAACGACGAGAAATAATTTCTTTTTCACGATCTTGTTCAATGATTTTTAGGCTGCCACTGATTGCTTTTTTTAGAATTTCCGCATTCTGCTCCATTGGTACTTTCCTTACCTATTATCTGTTAATATGATTAATTTTACTTATAATACCATAAAACATATAGTATGTCAACTGTAAAATTTCAAGTTCTTCCTTTTATTGTATCACATTTTTTACAAGTTTGGAAAAAAATTATAAAACACTAGCGTTATGTCGTATTTAATAGTCTATTTTTTGGCGACTTTCTTCTTTGCAGCACCTTTTGTGGCGCTTTTTGCGCTGGTTTTTGTGCTAGTCTTTTTTGATTTGGCGGTCTTCCCTCTACCACCACGTACGCCACGGCGCGTGGCCTTTGGCTTGTTTTTCAGCATTTCTTCCGCTTGCTCTCTGGTGATAGTCTTAGGATCCATATCTTTTGGTATTTTGGCATTGTTGCGGCGTCCAGGACCTTTAATATACGGCCCATAAGCGCCATTAATTATCTGTATGTCACCCCAGTCCGCTATCATGGAATCAATTTTCTTCTGATAGAGCGGCAATGCCTCGTCCAGCGTTACGATGTAAGGGTCCAAATCACCTAGTGGTATGTTGTATTTTCCTGCCTTCAGATACGGTCCAAACGGCCCATTCGCGGCGATTAATTCTGCGCCATCCGCCGCCTTTCCTAGCGAGCGCGGCAAGGCTGGCAGCGCTAGTTGTTTTAATGCCTGCTCCAATGTCACGGATTTTACAGTTTTTCGTGCTGGTAATGGCGCAAAACGCGGCTTCTCGCCAGACTCTTTTTCGTTTTCGCCAAGTTGGATAAAACCACCAGTTTTGCCAATTTTTGCATAAATCGGCAAACCGCTCTCTGGATGATGCCCAAGCAAACGCGCATTGTTGTAGCGCTCTACTCCATTCGCCGCCAGCACAGTATCGCGGAATGGCCCATAGAAATCGCGCAACATCTTCACGCGTTCCAACTTTGCGTCCGCCACGAGGTCTAAATCTTTTTCAATGTTTGCCGTAAACTTATAATCCACGATATTCTTGAAATTATCTGTCAAAAATCCCGCCACCAATTCGCCGATCGGCGTCGGTACCAAACGTCCCTTATTGGAACCGTATTTTTCTTGCACTACGCTGCGCACTACCTCTGTTTTTTCGCTGCCCAAATCTACACTGAGTTCTACCACGTCTCGCGTGTTACCTTCGGATTCGCCCTTGATGACGTAGCCACGCGCCTGAATCGCGGACATGATAGAAGCATAAGTAGACGGACGTCCGATTCCGAGTTCCTCCAACTTCTTTACTAGTGAACCTTCGGTGTATCTGGCAGGCGGTTTTGCAAACACTTGACGCGCCTTGAGCGAAAGGCAGTTCATCTTGTCGCCCTTATTGACGTGTGGTAGTTCTAGGTCCTTGCTCTTGCCATAAACTTTAAGAAAACCGTCAAAGATTACGACTTCGCCCTTTGCAATGAAAGTCGCTTCAGGCTCGGCAAGGGTATTTATCCTAATGGTCGTTTTGGCGACTTTAGCGTTTGCCATTTGTGTCGCAACCGTGCGCGCCCAAATCAGTTCATACAAGCGTTTTTCATAATTATTCTTCCCTGCAGACAGGCGCGAAATATTTGTCGGACGAATCGCCTCGTGCGCTTCCTGCGCAGAAGCATCCTTAGTCTTGAAATGGCGCACTTTTAGATAATCTGCGCCGAAAGTATCCTTGATGTATCCAGAAATCGCGCCAATCGCCTGCGAAGACAAATTAAGAGAATCTGTACGGTGATAAGTGATAAGACCAGCCTGATACAGCCCTTGCGCTGCGCTCATTGTGGTGCGCGAAGAAAAACCAAGTTTAGCATTCGCCTCAATCTGCAACGCTGCAGTAGTAAACGGCACCGGGTTCGCCTTTGTACCACTTGTTTCTTCAACGTCTTCTACTGTAAACTCGGCTGTCGTCAGTAATTCCAGAAGTTTGGTTGCCGCTTCTTCAGTTTCTGGCGCCTTCCCGTCGTATGTGGCCGTGAACGATGCGTCTGAGTTCTGGGTATTTTTTTCCGCAAACTCCCCCGTCACCTTGAAATTTGCTTTTCCTTCAAACTTTTCAATCTTTTTCTCTTGTTCTACGACCAACCTCAACGCCGGACTCTGCACGCGTCCTGCCGACACTGCTCCCGGCACCTTGCGCCGCACAATATCAGACAAATCATAACCCACCAACATATCCAATGTCTGCCGGGCTTGTTGCGAAGCCACCATGTTCATATCTACCACGCGCGGGTTTTGAATTGCGTTTAGTAGTGCCGGCTTCGTGATTTCGTGAAAAGTAATGCGCGCTGTATCTTTTGGCAATTTCAGAACTTCTGAGAGATGCCAAGAAATAGACTCTCCTTCGCGATCTTCATCCGTTGCAAGCCAGATTTTGTCAGCGGCCTTTGCCTCTTTCTTTAGTTCAGCGATAATGGACTTATGTCCAGGGTCTATCTCATACGTCACATCAAAAGTGGCCTTGTCTACCTTGGTATCTTTCCGGATGTGTCCAACCGACGCCAATACCTTGTAGTCGTCTCCCAGGTACTTTTCAATAGTATGAGCCTTCGCCGGGCTCTCCACAATCACTAAATTCTTTGACATATATATAATAATAACACAATTGTCAAGTGTGGACCAACAACCTTGCCAAAACAAACCTTTAATGTTATAATAGAGATATAGGAGGGTGAAAAAATGTTCTCTAAAAAAGGCAAAAGTTTTGGCGAGATGTCAGAGAAGAATTCCGCAACAGCGGAGCAGTCGGAGACACAAAACAGCGAAATTTCAGAAAATTTGCGCGAGTATGTCTCAGAACTCATTGACTCTATGCACGGCAAGTGCGTTACCCCTGACATCATAAAGTTCATTGAAAGATCTAAATAATCGCCAACCCCTAGTACCTTAGAACGTCCCCGGCCACCACGCCGGGGTCACCTTTTTTTGTTTTTTACACCAAAAAGACCCCACAATTAGGTAAGGGTGGGCATCACCTAATCTATGGGGTCTTTTTGGCCCTCTAACTCTTCACTACTATACCGGGTGAACCCCGGAAGCGCGACCCACCTCACACAATATTGGGGCCCGCCGGTTAGAGGGATT
>JAFWKY010000014.1 GCA_017514105.1 Candidatus Saccharimonadota bacterium | reverse complement strand
GTTATCAAACTAATGGTTGGTATAAACTTAGTACTCATCCACTCTACTTTACTCGCGCGGGCCACCTGTGGTCAGATGAGTACAGGTACACTACTACCAGCCTGTACTACTGGTCCGCTACGTCGCGTAGTAGTTCCGACGCTTACTACCTGGTCGCGCGCTCCGGTGAGTTGTATCCGGCGTACAACAACTATCGTGCGAACGGCTTTAGCGTCCGGTGCGTGGTGGGTTATGTGCTGATATGTCATTTGTTAATTTTGAGGCGACAAATAATCTCTCCATCCTCACCACCGGCACAGACCTTAGCGGCTCTGCTAATACTACCTACACTCCTAATGGCTATACGCTCATTAATACTAATCCTTACTACTTTGTCCGTTCCGGCCGCGTGGATGGCTCTACGTTTTACGATTTTACTTGGGGCGCCGACTACTGGTCTAGTACTGCTGTTGATTCAACGCTGGCTTACTACCTGAGCTTCAGTTCCGGTGGCGTATGGCCGGCGTACCGCCTCTACCGCAGCAGCGGCTGGTCCCTCCGCTGCGTGGCGGACTTGTCATTTAGAAACAAAAATGTTATCATAAAATTAGCACAACCGCTAGGAAATTGTGCTATGGGTTTGGATTAGGCCTTAACGCCTAATCTTTTTTCTTTAGTGCGGATTTCCGTCTAGAAATTATAGATGCCGCCGGCGTTGCCAACGGCACAGACTCTGGCTCTGGTAACCCAATTAATGTTGGTTATCAAACTAATGGCTGGTATAAACTTAGTACTCATCCACTCTACTTTACTCGCACTGGCCTCCTGTGGTCAGATGAGTACAGGTACACTACTACCAACCTGGACTACTGGTCCGCTACGTCGCGTAGTAGTTCCAACGCTTACAACCTGCTCGCGGACTCCGGTGTATTGTATCCGGCGAACAACCTCAATCGTGCGTTCGGCTTTAGCGTCCGGTGCGTGGCAGACTTGTCATTTAGAAACAGAAATGTTACCATAAAAATAGCACAACCGCTAGGAAATTGTGCTATGGTTGTATTTGATTAGGCTCTAACGCCTAATCTTTTTTCGGCTTCTGCGAAGACGAACGTTGAGGGATTCCTCGGCGTCGCCAACGGCACAGACTATGGCTCTAGTGACCCAATTAATGTTGGTTATCAAACTAATGGTTGGGATAAACTTAGTACTCATCCACTCTACTTTACTCGCGCGGGCACCCTGTGGTTAGCAGATTACTACTACGCTACTACTCACCTGCACTACTGGTCCGCTACGTCATATAATGGCTTGTTCGCTTACTACCTGCTCGCGTACTCCGGTGAATTGTATCCGGCGAACTACAGCAATCGTGCGAGCGGCATTAGCGTCCGGTGCGTGGTAAGTTAGATGCTGATACACCATTTATGGAATTCGGAGTTGGTGGGAAATTACTCCATCCTTACCACCGGCACAGACCCTAGCGGCTCTGCTGATACTACCTACACTCCTAATGGCTATACGCTCATTAATACTAATCCTTACTACTTTGTCCTTTCCGGCTACGTGAATGGCTCTAGGCTTTACTACTTTACTGGGCGCGCCTACTACTGGTCTAGTACTGCTGTTTCGCGTTCGCAGGCTTACACCCTGGGCTTCAGTTCCGGTGGTGTATGGCCGGCGGACCGCTTCAACCGCGACTACGGGTGGTCCCTCCGCTGCGTGGCGATATGCGTGCAGATAAAGTATTGAGGCTTAATGTGGCACGGCAATTGCTAAAAATACCGCCGGCGTCGCCGACCGCACAGACACTGGCTCTAGCAACCCAATTAATGTTGGTTATCAAACTAATGGTTGGTATAAACTTAGTACTCATCCACTCTACTTTACTCGCGCGGGCAGCCTGTGGTCAGATGAGTACAGGCGCACTACTACTGAATTGTTCTACTGGTCCGCTACGTCGCGTAGTAGTTCCCTCGCTTACAGCCTGTATGCGAGCTCCGGTGTATTGTATCCGGCGAACGACAACAATCGTGTGGGCGGCTTCAGCGTCCGGTGCGTGGAAGGTTCTATTTCCAGTAGGCTTTGCCGTCTATGCGGACGTCAATATATTCAAAATCGTGAACATCAATAGAGGCGAGATAACGCAGCATGCGGTCGGCATCTTCGGCAGAAACACCTGCGCCGCGATCGGTGACTAATTTGATGTAGCCAGTGTAGCCATCCAGATAAATATCTACTTCGCGGACGGCACCGTTTGGAATGACAGCCTTAGTTGGAACATAGCCGAATTCGCGCAGATCTACTTCTACCTGGCCAATATATTCTTTCATGGCGCTCGTAAGATGTCCGCCGGTAGCAGATGCAGCCTCGTCAATTACCTCTATGGTTGGTGCGTATGGAACGATAATTGTATCAGAAGAAACTGATTCCGTAATTTCGTCCTCGTTGCGAGGACTGAATATTTTGATGCCAGCAAAAATCACAATCGCGGCTAGCGCAATATAAAAAATTACAGTGGAAATAAAACGACGGGCTTGTTTTTTCTTGACTTTCTCGCGTGCGGCGGTGCGTTCAGAGGCGGTCTCTGGCCTTTCCCTGCGTTCGCCTATAGTGCGACCCGAAACAAGTGTGGAGCGACGATTCTCGCGACGACTAACGAGTTTTGGTGGAGTTGCGATATTGTCATGTTCGGTAGTCTCGCGACTAGCGTCAGAGCGACCGGCGTCGGTTGGACGTTTTTTGTGCCCACCCAATCTCATTAGGCTTCCTCCAAAATGATGTCAGCGAGGCGTTTGGCGGCGTCAGAACGCGCTTCTTTGTATAGGCGGTCAGCCATATCGGCGCGTTGACGCGGACTTTTGACTAGATGACGAATTGCGTCAAGTAATTTGGTGTGGTCAGCCATCATTTCGGAATCTTTGAGCATCATAACCGCATCAGCAGACTGTAAACGTTCGGCATTTTTGAGTTGGTGGCCACCTGGCAGACGCTCAAATGGAACTAGAATTACAGCCTTCTTTAGACGAGCAAGTTCTGCGATGGTAGTAGCGCCGGCACGAGAGACTACGACATCGGCGGCACCCATTAGTTCGTCCATAGTAGTATTGAACTCCCACATGCGAAAGTTAGATTCCAAGGAGGCTTCTTCCCAATCTTCGTATTTTTTGAGGTCTATCATATCCTCGTAATGTTTGCGGCCAGCAACAAGACCGACGGAAGTAATTTTGAGAAGTTCCGGCAGAATCGTACGCGTGGCTTCGTTGAGGTTTTCGGAGCCTTGAGAACCACCAGTAATGACCACGAGTGGTTTGTCTGGGTTAAATGAAAAAGCCTTTTTCAATGACATTTGCTTGGCGCCGCTAACTGGTTTGAACTCTGGGCCAACTGGAATACCAGTCCAGACATAGTTGGGGTGTTTTTCCAATACTTCGTCTGACAACGGCATACCAAAAGCAACTTTGGTGGCTTTTTTCATCAAAACGCGATTGGCTAGACCTGGCACAGCGTCCGATTCGTGAATAATGTATGGGATTTTGAATAATCTTGCGATTAGGCCGACTGGTAGACAGACGTATCCGCCTTTAAGGAAAATAACTTTTGGGCGTGAAGATTTTTTTAGTAGTCTGAAAAAGCAGGTAACAAGACCGCCAAGAAAACCAAAAAAGCCGAAGATGTTGCCAAAAATCAGGTCTTTCAAAGTGATTTCAAAATGGACGAAATAATCACGAAATGACCAGTTAGAGTAACGGTGGAATTTGCCCGCAGGAATGCGACGAACACGAATATATGGGTCTTTGTGGCGAGCAGCCTCTTCTTCACCCCAAGAAACACCGATTTCGGTGGTAAGTTTGGTGACATTCTTGTGATATTTGAAATCGGTCCAAAATTCAATTTCGGCGCGTGGCTTTTGATGTAGTATTTCGCGAATTACGGCTACGGCTGGAGTAATGTGTCCCCCGGACCCTCCGCCGACTATTAGTATTTTCATTGTAATTAATTACCTCTCTACTAGTATAACATGAAATCTGCAAAACTTCACCCAAAGCAAAAGAAATAAAAATCATACTGGTGCCACCATAAGACAAAAGCGGGAGAGTGATACCGGTAACCGGAACTAGGCTCGTCATAGCCATGATATTAACTACGACTTGGGCTAGAACCCAAGAGAATACCCCGACAACATAAAATCTCTCGTCTTTTGGTTTGGTGGTGTCTGCGACTTTGAGCATGCGAAGTAGCATAATAACAAACACAGAGATTACTAGTATTAGACCGACAAAGCCAAAGGTTTCGCCCATGATAGCGAAAACGGAGTCGTTGATAGATTCTGGCAGGTAGCCAGTGGCTTGAACGGAGTTACCAATGCCGACGCCAAAAAAGCCTCCGGCACCGATGGCCATCATGGCGTTTTCTATGTGATAAGTAGAATCCGAACTCTCACCGCCAGAAAGCGTAGCGATCCAGGCGTCTACACGCTCCATACGGTGGTCTGAAAGTGCAACCGAGCCAACTGCAACAACCAAAACGATAGCAAGCATAATCAAATACTGTTTGGCTGGCACGCCAGCGATAAGTAACATGCCAAAAATAATCGCAATTAGCGCAACACCAGTACCGAGGTCGCCTTGCGCAACTACAACCAAGCCGAGCGAGGCACCACAAACAATAATAAGCGGCACCCAAAATTCGCGCCAAGCGCCGATAGTTCCCTCTTCCTTTTTGCGAGCCAAGAAATCTGCAAGATAGATAACCAAGGCGAGTTTGAGGGCTTCGGCAGGCTGAAAACTAATGATGCCAAGGTTATACCAGCGACATTCGCCGAGTTCGCATTTGGCGAGCGGCGAACCAACCTTGGCTAATAGCCAGAGCAGTGCGGATAAAATCAATGCGATAATAATAATGGGTTTGGACCATTTACGAAGAAGTTCGTACGGGATTACTTTGAATGCTACGAAAAAGGCAACGAGCGAAAGACCGACTGAGCGAAGTTGTCCGATAAAAAAGTCGTTTGGGTCATAGTTGGAACCATAGGTAGAGTTGAGCACGTTGGCGCGCATAGGCCCGATGGCATAAATGACGATAAGTCCGAGTGCCATTAGGCCAAGGGTGGCAAACAAAATCACAAGGTCTGATTTGTGTTTGCGGTTCTTCATACTAGATCGCTCCCCCGGTAGCAGCGAGGAAGATGCCGATAATCGCAAAGACGCCCGCCACGATCCAGAAGCGCATCACAATCTTTGCTTCACCCCAGCCGAGTGCCTCCAGGTGATGGTGGAGCGGTGCGGAGATGAAGATTTTGCGATGGAAAAATTTCTTGGATGCGAGTTGAATAAGGCTAGAGCCTGCTTCAACTACGAAAGGCAGCCCAATAACTGGAAGTAACAGGAACGAATTGGTCATCATGGCAATAACGCCGAGTCCAGCACCAAGCGCAAACGAGCCGGTATCGCCCATCATGAAACGAGCCGGCGGGACGTTGAACCAGATATAACTGAGTAGCCAACCAACCACCGTCATGCAAAAGCCAAAGAGCAACATATTTCCCTGGAAAAGAGCGATTACTCCGAAAGCGCCGTAGGCTATCATGGAAAGACCACCAGAAAGACCATCTAGGCCGTCGGTGATGTTGACGGCATTGGATGTTGCAACGACAGCAAATGCGAAAATTAGAATCATGCCAAAAACGCCAACTTCCAAATCCCCCATGAACGGAATCAGGATGGTAGTCCAGCCAAGTTTAACGGCGAAGAACCAGCCGAGTGCTAAACCAACAACGGTAATAAGAAAGAATTTGACTGGGCCGCGCAGCCCTGCAGCACCCCGGCCAGAGCCGAAGATATTGATGCAGTCATCGATCACTCCGACAAAAGAACCGCCGAGAAAGCCCACGAGCGGCAACCAAGTTTGACCACGATCTAGATTAAATATCCAGGTAACGATGGTGACGGAAATGATACCGATAAGTCCAGCCATGGTCGGGAAAGCACGTTTGAATTTGTGCTTGTGAAGTTCGGTCATTACTGGGAGGGCCTTACCGTCTACAGTGGTCTTTTTTTGTTTTTTCCAGAAGCGATATTTGTATGCGACATGCGTGTAAATTGGTGTCATCATCATGGCGAACAAAAAACTAGCAAGTGCAAGCAATAATCCATAAAACATTTCGTCATTAATTGTCATAAACATATTATATCATACATAGTTACGATATTCCGCATCACCTAGTTCGTGACGCGCTCGCTTCGTCCCGTCGTTACGGGCGAAGCTTCGCTCTTACGCTCCCCGTTGGTCGCGTAGGGTCACGAACAATGGTGATGCGGAATAATTCTACCATGCCGGCTTAATCTTCATGTAATCAATTACGTAGTTCGACAAAACATCGAATAGTTCCTGTGCTTCCCCGCCCGAGAGCGCCTGGCCTTCGCCCCACATTTTGGTCATGATGAGATACTTTGGCATTTCGCCAGCAGGAGCCACAAAACCGATATAGGAACCGATAAGGTTGGTCATAGAATCATCATAAGCACCGTCAACGATAACCTGAGCGGTACCAGATTTGCCGCCTACGTCGTAGCCTTCCCTGTCAATGCCGGCGCGAAGTTTGTAGCTACGGTTATTAATCAGCATTTCGCGCATCATGGCAGAAGTTTCGTCCTTTAAGATTTTGTCTTCAATTTTGTTTTCGGCGTCATCCGTTAGTGGTATGATTTCGCCATTATCATTTAAAGTACCTCTTACAATGGTCGGAGTGCGGTAGTAGCCGCCATTGACGACGGCGGAAAAGGCTGTGGCGGTTTGAATCATGGTGGCGCTCAAGTTTTGACCGAAAGTCATGTTCGCGTAAGCAGCGTTGAGACCATAGATATCAGCATGTGGGTCCCAAATAAATCCTTCTGCTTCGATAAGTTCAATACCGGTTGCTTGGCCAAGACGAAACTTGTTGTGATAGTAATCGTACATGCGCTCGCGGCCGGCAGTAGTGATTTCGTTTGGATTATCGCCCAAGAATTTGAGCGCTTGAATGGAACCGACGTTGAGCGACCAATAAAGTGCTTGGCGCATGGTGAGCGTGTGGTTGTTGAGGCTGCCGCGCTGCTCGGCATTCCAGATTTTGTTACCATCTATCTCGGTGTATGGTTCGTTGAAATAAGTGGTATCGGCATCCATTTTGCCTTCGTTAATGGCGGCGGAAAAGATGAAATTTTTGAAAATTGAGGCTGGTTCGTATGGAATTTCGGTAGTGTAGTTATTGTATGCGGAAGCATCTTTGACGGCGCCATAATTGCCTGGATTATAATTTGGCAAATTTGCCATGGCGATAACTTCGCCAGTATTTGGGTCCATCACGAGCACTGCGGCGTGTTCGGCTGGAGAATTATTGAGAGTATCCTGAGTGATTTCCTCAATGCCGCGTTCCAAGCCGCGATCAACGGAAAGCACTACGTTTTGACCATCTTCGGCGGGGATTTTGACGTTGTCGTCACCGATTGACAGCGCAACGTTGTTGACATCAGAGATAGATTTGAGCAGACCGTCTTTGCCTGACAAAATGTTGTTGAGCGAGCCTTCCACTCCGTATTGACCGAGACCATCAGCATTGACAAAGCCTAAAATTCCAGAGGCCAGTTCTCCTTCTGGATAAACGCGCTGGTTGCTTTTTTGGAACCAAACGCCAGCGATACCTTTATCGGCAATTTTGGATGCGGCAGTATGCGAAACGCCACGCGCAACGATAGAATAGCGTAGTCCTTCGGTGGAGAAAACTTTATCTAGGTCTGCAGAAATGTTGTCCTTGGCATATTCGTTCAGGGCGGCTTTGATGCCATCTTTGTCAGTAACGGCTGGGTCAATAATTACCGAATAGGTAGTCTGGTTCATTACGACGGCGACGGGTTCGTTTTGGTCCATCATATAGATTTCGCCACGCTTCGCGACGATAGTTTCTAGCATGGTGTGTTGCTCGTCGGCCTTTGCGACCCAAGCGTCATGCTCAATAATTTGGATAAAAAATAGTCGCACCGCAATAATCGCGAATGCGGCTAAAACTATTCTCTTTAAGATTTTACTCCGCTGCATATCCTGTTACCGTAGCGTCTTCCATGGCGGCTGCTACAGTACTACTTTTGGCAGTGGCAACTGATGTAAGACGTGCTTTTTCTACTGCAAGATCATCACGACGAGCGTTCATGTCGCTAATTTCGGATTCAACGGCGGAAATTTCGTAATCAAAACTGGTGGCTTTGGTGCCCTCAGCAACATAAATCAAACCAAAAACGAGTGTGAGCATACTAACAATGACAATTTGAGAAATAGAACCGAGGCTCCTTTTGTTATGACGAATTGTATTGCGGTTGCGGGCAAAACTGACATTCTGTCGCCTTGTCACATATGTTTGGTTACTCATTTTGATAATAAATCCTTACTCTACTTTTGTTTTTGTTGTTTGTTTTTGGTTTGTTTGGTTTTCGCAGTTAGCCTTGTATCTTAGTCCGGTAGGTTTTACGAGCAGAGCTATAAGTAACTCGTAAAACCATCCCGGGAAGGTCATACACTTCACACTCTCTGTGAAAACTCTATAATTGGCAGGCCTTAAAGGCCCATATCAGGCGAGCCAGGCTCGCCCGGGGTTGTTTAGCGGAAGTTAACCTTGATGGTCTGTTTGCGAGATTTGTTCGCGATCATGATTTGCTTTGGCATATTGCCTCCTTTTTTTGTTTTATGTTTTTATTTTTATCAATTCCGCTTTGCTACTCGCAGTTTGGCGCTTCTAGCTCGCGGGTTGATAACTAACTCCTGTTTTTCCGCAACGATTGGTTTCTTGGTGAGGACGGTAAGTTCAGATTCTTCGCCGTGGCTCGCGGCCTCTTTGAAGTATTCCTTGACTAATCGGTCTTCTAGACTGTGAAAGGTGATGAATCCGGCACGACCGCCAGGATTCAACAACTTTGGGATGAGTGGCAGAGAGCGTTCTATCTCGCCGAGTTCATCGTTGACCACAATACGAATAGCCTGAAAGATGCGCGTGGCTGGATGCACTTTGAAGTAGCCGTGAATCCTAGTTTTGATAAGATTGGCTAGTTCCAAAGTGGAATTGATCGGACGATGATGCACGATAACTCGGGCAAACATCGCGGCGCTGCCTGGACGTTCTTCGCCGTATTTGACGAAAATATCCGCTAGGTCCTTTTCGCTCCAGTGGTTAATGATATCACTGGCGGTCAAAGTCTGGCGCCGATCCATACGCATGTCCAGTGGCCCGTCAGTTTTCAATGAAAAACCGCGATCGCCTTGGTCTAGTTGCGGAGAAGAAACCCCAAAATCCGCCAGTATTATATCAAAAGTCTTTCCACACTGTAAAAGTTGTAACATAGAACTGTAAAAATCTTCGTTGATGATGTTGACGTTTGTGCCGGCAAACTTCTGTCGCAGAAAATCTGCAGCATATTCGTCGCGATCTACCAAGACGGAATCTTTATAATTCTGTGTTACATCCAAAATTTCCTTAGCGTGCCCGCCATAACCGGCAGTGAGATCCAGATAAGATTCTCCGCGCTGCGGCGACAGGTTCGCTATGACTTCAGATAATAATACAGGGATATGTAGTTTCTCCATATCTATATTATACTACGTTTGTTTGAGAACGCTCAACTAGAAACTTAGCGTTTTTGTTTTTGTTTGATTTTTGTTTAAATTTTCACAATTAATCCACCACGATTTTACCAGCGCGAAGCTAATCATAATATCGCAGCCGTTGAGAGACTTATTGTGTAAATGATTGGTCATTTGACCTATAGAGTTTATTGGGAGGTGTGTTTGAAGGAAAGAGCGCACGATTTTGTTTTCGCATCTCGCTAAATATTTAATGCGCGCCAGAGCTCCTAGTTGACCGTTCTCAAACATTATTAATGTGCGTTTTTGTTTGTGGTTTTTGTGATTATGTCCACTGATTTCAGTTTAATATAATTTTTTGGAAAATGCAAGTGTTTTTTTGGACCTTTTTTATGATTTTTGCGATCCTATGAGTTTTCCACAAGTGTGCAAAACTTCTCTGTTGTGCGACCGAACACGATTATGGTTTTTCCCGAACAGTTTAGTTTTACAGAGTAGGGCGAAAAACCGAACAAACGGTGGTTGACAATTCCCTGTTTCGTGTTGTAATTACCGAACAGAGGTGGTTATTTCTTGACTTTTCAAAGCGTTTGTGGTATAATTATAAGATAAGTATGCAATGGGCCTTTCGGGGTCGTTTTTTGTGCTTTTTAAATGGGTTGTGTTATAATGGTGGAAATAAGTGGAGGAAATTCATGGAAAATACTGGTGAGCCGTTTGATGTCTTTCTCTGGGCGAATGAGATTGATGAGGTAAAGAATAATGTGTCGGCGGAATTGTTTTTGTTTAACAAAAACTACACGCCGTATAAGATCAAATATTCAGACAAACTGGCTGGCGCGGTGAAGTCTATGTTTATGCAAGAGGCTGTGCATTACATCATTGAGGAGGCCGACAAGGGTCTAGAAGTGCGTGACTACGAAAAAGCCGATGGCGAGGAGAAGGTCGTTTATCGTACTTCCCTGTCCAAGGTGGGCCGAGCAGAGACTTTGATTCATCTCATTGAGAACGAATACAAAGACATTGATTATTTTACTGAAAACGAATATGATTTCAAGAAGGTAAAAGGCATCATTGCCCGTTTCACCTACCCTGGTGAGGAAGGCATGAAGACTTTTTATATTGCAAAGTTGATTTCTGCATCAGCGGCGCTCAAGGGTGCTTCGTCTTGGGAGATTAACGGCGAGTCGTTTGAACCGTTTTCGGCAGAAATCGCATTGAAGATGCCAGATGACAACCAAGTCGCCATCGTTGACGGTACGATTATCGTGTTTAATCAGGCAAAGTTTGAGAATTTGTTCCAATATGACTACAAATCTCAGGTGATTGCTGAGGCAAAGGCAAAAGAACTCACTGAGAAATACAAGTTGTCGTTCGCAGAAGGTTTGACGTTAGATGGTTTGCTGGCGGACAAGAAACCGATCCTGAAAAAGGTTCAGGCGATGGATATCGCAGAAGAGATGCCGCAGGACAAACTGTTAGAGTATGCTGACGAGATGCAACTGGAACTGATGACGGATGACGACGGCTCCATTATCATCATGGACGACAAAGATCTCACAATGTTCGTAAATCTTCTAAACGAAGATTATTATGTGTCGCCTGTGAATGGCAAGCGCTACGAGATCAAGTCCAAAAAACTACTCGGTGAGCCAGACGGTGAACCACCGAGAGGATAGAGACTACAATTCAAAGTATGCGCTCTCGATGATATCAGTTTCACCGAGCGTAGCAAAAGTCTTACGGAGGTCTTCCCTGGCGGCGGTAACGGAATCGTTGTCAGAGATGATGCTCTCGATTTTGGCGTATTGTTCTTCGCGGCCGTCAATGGAGTCCAAGTAAATCATCGTGCCATCACCCATATCCAAATCTTGGCGGCGACGTGAAACCTCGCCGGCCGGCTTGAAGCCGAGTTGGAGAATGATGTTTACGGTGTTTGCGTAGTCTGTGACTGGTGTTTCTTCGGTGATATCTATGCCGGAGTCCTCGATATGGCGGCGCAAGATGAGCGCATATTTTGGTGTTTCGTCAACGGCGTGCATTTCTGTACGCATAACGAGGCGCGGGAGATTTACTCCGCGTTTGTATCCGCGTGGCACATAGACGCGGTCGTGTTGCCAATAGATCGGACCAAAATCAAAATCTATGTCGCTAAGTTTGTCCTCAAAACTGTCACGACTTTCTAATTTGCATTTGAGAATTACTTTCTTCATAGGGTAATTATAACATCAAACCTTATTCTTGGGAAATAATGTCTATCAGCCGGGCCTCTACGGAGCGGGTGCCGCGGAATTCATTGATGGTGGGCTGGATAAGAACGTCGTAGACGTCGTCTGGATAGAGATTGAACCATTTTTCTGGTGCATAGAAAGCGACACATTTGATGATTTTGCCGTCTCGGCCCTTGATGTCTAGGCGAAGATGTTTGCCATCAGCACCAAGACGACGGGCTTCCACGATCTCTGCGCCGCAAATGCGAAAAATCGGTTCTTCGTTCCCTGGCCCGAAAGGCTCCAAAAGCGCCATTTCCTCCATCAGTTCCAGTGTAAAGTCGCCGATATCATCAGTGGCGAGGTCCGCAGAGGAACGGAGATATTTTTCTTGGTCGGTGAGATGAAGGCTGTCGTAATAGGCATTAATCTTCTCGCGAAATTCGTAAAGTTTGGCGCCATCTATGCGAACCCCGGCGGCGCCAGCGTGACCACCACCACTGATAATGCTGTCTTTGGTGTAGTTCAGAGCCTCAGCGAGACTAAAATCGCCAAAACTACGGCCGGAGCCCTTGTAGATATTGTTCTCTACCTCTGATAATACAAAAACCGGCTTGTGGTATTTCTCCACTAGGCGACCAGCCACGATGCCGAGAATACCTTCGTGCCACTTCCCTGTTTCAATAATGACTGAGCCTTCGGTGAGGCCGCGAGCAGCGATTTCGTCAGTGGCGGCACGCTGTTCGTCGCGGCGCTTTTTGTTGAGTATTTCTAATTCGGCGGCGAGAGAGGCGGCCTCGGCGACAGACTTGGTGCGAAGGAGGTTCAGAGAAATTTCGGCGGTTTCTAGGCGACCAGCGGCGTTGAGACGCGGGCCGATTTGGTAGCCGATAGATTCAGAGGTGACTTTGGTAATCCCGGCATTTCGCATCAGTTCCTTGAGGCCTGGGCGGCGAGTTTTTTCTAAAACTTTTATGCCATAAAAACCAAAGATGCGATTCTCCCCTGTAAGGAGCATGCTGTCGCAGATAGTGCCGATAAGAACGAGGTCTAGGAGCCATTTTTCTTGGCCTTTCTTGATGAGGCCAGCGTCCACCAGACCTTGTGCGACCTTGAATGCCATGCCGACACCGGCCATTTCTCTGAGGGCGGCTGGGCCAGTGAAATCTTTGCGTTTGGGGTTGACGACCGCGACGGCCTCTGGGAGAGTGTCTTCACATTCGTGGTGATCCGTGACAATAGTATCTATGTGATGCTCGTTCAATTCTGCTATGATGGCGTGGTTGCGAGAACCACAGTCTACTGTAATGACTAGGCCTACCCCTGTTTCGGTGGCGCGAGTAACTAGGCGCGGACTCATACCGTAACCGTCCAAGAAACGGTCTGGGAGCATGACAGAGATGTCTTCTGGCCTGGCGCCGGCGAAAGTGAGCGCATCTTCCATTACAGTACTAGCGGTGACGCCGTCCACGTCATAATCGCCATAAATGAGAATTTTTTCGTGGTTGTCTAGGGCCTGCTTGATTCTGGTGATGGTTTTGTCCATATCCGGCATGCTAGACGCCGGAATAAGGTTCTGGTATTTGGGATGTAAAAAACTTTCATCCAAATGGCGTTTTTCTACAAGTTGAGTAAATAATTTGTTCATTTATCACCCCTGTTAGCCAATAGTTTTGGATGGCTTGCTGCCTTTTTGGCTCTTGATAACAATGGACTGGAGTTCCTTCAGAATGGGATATTGTTTGTTGGTTTGGTAGATTTTGGTATTGCCTTTTTTGGTGACGATAAGAAAATTACCCTCGGCCATACGGGTGAGTTCACGCTGTATATTGCCCGGGTCCTCCTTGATGAGTTTGGCGAGAGCGCGAGTGTGGGTCTTGAAATCTGGGTATTTAGCAAAAACAACAATGATTTTGCGACGCACTCTGGATGATACAAATAAATCTAGCATATTACCTCGTTGACTTTCTCCATTATAGCACAAAAAATGTGAAAATCACAACAGAATTAGTATGTTATAATGGTCGTATGTTTTACGAGGTGATACCAGGGAGGAATATTGGGAGAGGGTTGGATGTGCTGACTTATGCTTTTGATGATTCCCTGCCTACTGGTACGCTCGTGGAGATTCCGATCGGTCGCACGAAAGCTGCAGGCATCATCGTAAAAAAAGTTGCTCAACCAAAATTTGCTTGCAAAAAAATTGCACGAATTTTGTATTCAGAGCCATTGCCAAAGCATTTGGTGGCGACAGCGAAATGGATGGCGGAGTATTATGCCACGCCGATCTCTGGGATCGTGGCTACCATGCTGCCAACAGGGGTGCTCAAAAAGCGCAGAAAAACCGAACAAATGTTCGGCTCCGCAAGGAGTTCCGAAGCTTCCGACTCGGGCTGCGTTCGCTCGGCCCGTTTGCTCCGGACGTTCCGTCCTCCGCAATTCGCGTCCCAAGGGGCGAGCGTCCACGGGCGAGCGCCGCTTAGCCTCGCCTTGCCAGGCTCCGGAGGCCCGTCGTCGGAACTTCGGCAACTCCCCGCCAAACCAGACATTCTACTTAATACTGCCCAAAAAAATGCGCTAAAAGGCCTCCAGAAGGCTCCAGGAGCCACGAAACTGCTGTTTGGCGTTACTGGTAGTGGTAAGACTAATGTGTACCTTAGTGAGGCTGCTAGGGCCCTTGCAGCGCAAAAGTCCGTGATACTCTTGGTGCCAGAAATTGCTCTGACCGGGCAACTAGTAAAAGTTTTCGGCGAAGTCTTTGGTGGCAGCGTGACGGTTATTCATTCCAAACAAACCGAAGCCGAACGTCATCTGATATTTGAGAGAATCTTAACGCTCGGGCAGCCACAAATTGTCGTAGGGCCGCGCTCTGCGCTGTTTGCGCCAGTTTCTAATCTAGGTTTAATCATTGTAGACGAGGAGCACGAGAACACATATTATCAAGATAATGCGCCAAAATATTCAGCCATAAGAGTGGCAAGTTGTATGGCAAAAGAAGCGGGAGCGCAGTGCATACTGGGGTCAGCGACTCCGGCGGTGGAAGATTATTATCTTGCGAAACGTCGCGACTGCTTAGTGACGTTAACGGAAAAAGCCAAGAAAGGCGCGATAAAGCCAGATATTCAGGTGGTGGATTTCAAAAAACGTGAGCATTTTAGCAAAAATCGTTATTTTAGCAACCCACTTCTTGCGGCGATAAAAGATAATCTTAAAAATGGCCGACAAACGCTGATTTTCCATAATCGTAGAGGGTCATCACCTCTTACAATTTGTGAGAGTTGCGGCGAAGAACTGCTATGCCCTAACTGTTTTTTGCCTTTGACATTGCACGCGGATAACTACGAACTGGCCTGTCATACTTGTGGTTTTAAAGAGAGGGTGCCGTTGGCGTGTCCAAAGTGTGGCGCTCCGGAATTGATACACAAAGGGTTCGGAACGAAGTTGCTAGAAACCGAACTCAAGAAACTCTTCCCCAAGGCCAGCGTACAGAGGTTTGACGCAGACACCAAGAGAGGTGAAAGCCTAGATGTGATATATGAGGCAGTCAGAGACGGTCAAGTGGATATTTTGGTGGGGACGCAGACTTTAGCAAAGGGTCTAGACCTGCCGAAACTAGCGACGGTGGGGGTAGTTCAGGCGGATGCTGGGCTATCGCTCCCTGATTACGCGGCTGAAGAGAGGACTTTTCAGTTGCTTACGCAAGTAATTGGACGAGTAGGGCGCGGACACCTAGATAAGGCACAGGTGTTCATCCAGACGTTCCGGCCAGAGCATCCGGTGATAAATCTAGCCATCAAGGAAGACTACATGGGATTTGCAGACTATCTGTTGGAAAAGAGGCGGGCAAGTGGTTTTCCGCCGTATATGTTTGTGGCGAAATGTGAGATTACGATGAAAACAGAGGCAACAGTGCTAAAAAAAGTACGCGAGTTGGTAAAAACCCTCTCTGGCGACAAGAGGCTCCGTGTTTCGCCGCCAATTCCGGCGTTCCACGAGAGGACGGCCAGAGGGTACACCTGGCAGATAATCGTGCGAGCACGCTCGCGTGTGGCGCTAACAGAAGCTCTGTCTGGGGTGGATCACAATTTTCGCGTGGCGCTGGATCCTCCAAGTTTACTGTAATGAGGGGTGCAGGTTGAGTTTTGTCCTTCCCTGTGATATAATAGGCTTATGAAAATAATTACAACGCCGGATAGCCGGTTAAGGGAGAAGTCTGAAAAAGTCCGCGAAATTGATGATGAAATTCGCGGTATTATTGATGATATGCGGAAATTATCCTGCGACTGGGAAAAAGAGCATCCGTATGAACTGTCTGCCGCGATGGCAGCGCCACAGATGGGTGTGCTAAAGCGCATTATCATCGTGCGCGACGACATGGAAGACAAAAAGCACGCAACTTTTACCGCTTTGATTAATCCAGAGGTAATTCGTACTGAAGGCAAAACCGTACGTGACTATGAAGGATGTCTTTCTGTTCCCTCCATTTATGGTATGGTGCCGCGTCCGTCCAAGGTAAAAGTGAAGGCGAAACTAGAGGACGGTACAGAGGTGAGGATCAAGGCATCTGGCGAACTTGCTCGTACGCTGCTACACGAAATAGATCATCTAGATGGAATTTTGTTTATCGATCATATTCGCGATGATAAGGACGCATTTTACGAGATGGACGATAAGGGTGATTTAGTACCGGTAGATTACGAAAAAAGAATCAAAGACAACCCAGAACTCTGGGGTGAAGAATAAATTTGGAGGTGCGGATGGTTGGTGGTTCTGATGGATTAACTAGAGAGAAAGTGATTTTTTTCGGTAACGGGATGCTCGCAGAGTATGCTCTAGAGGTAATTTCGCACGAGTGCGAGGTGATTTTTCATGCGCATAGAAAAGAAGATTTAGCCAGGGCAGTTGAACTGAAGCAGCAATTTCCAGAGGCGAAAGGGGTTTTGGCGTCTTTTGGGGTAATTATTCCATCTGAGATGCTGGAAGTTTTTGAGCCTGAGGGGATTCTCAATGTTCACCCTTCCCTACTGCCGAGTTTTCGTGGCGCTTCGCCGATAGAAAGCGCGATTTTGGCTGGAGATTCAGATTTTTCTGTATCAGTGATGAAGTTGGTGGCGAAGATGGACGCTGGGCCGATTTATTATCAGACTACGCTATCAGGTACAGATATTGCTAGGGCGACTGGTTCGGAGTTGGTTTCTGGGCTGATTCCAGAGAAAAAAGCAATTTATCAGGCGCTCGCAACCACTGGAGCGGAGTGGATTTGCTCGCATTTATCTGATTTGCCGGAGCCTTCGCCTCAGGATGATGCGCAGGCGACTTTTTGCGGAAAATTAGATAAAAGTATGTCTTTGCTCACACCAGAAACAGATACGGCAGAGCAAACTTTGAGAAAAATTGTAGCCTACGCAGGCTATCCAAAAGCGAAATACGCGTTCTATGGTGTTTCTTGTATCGTTCTTGAGGCGCATATAGTGGAGCAGAGTGAGACAGCGCCCATTACGCTCGAATGTGCTGATGGGCGAATTCTTGCGATTGACAGATTGCAGCCAGAAGGCCGTAAAGCGATGGACGCCAAGGCGTTCCTCAATGGGTATGGGAGATAGCGTTTACGAAATTAATTACGTAGCATTTTTAACGTTTAGAGATTTTGTCATAAATAAGCGCCGAGATAAGCACCGCGGTGTTAAATACGAGCGCAATAAACATGGTTGTGCCTACGGTCCCGATGAAATGATCTCGGCTTTGCTCGAGCATGACTTCGAGAAAAAATTCAGAAGAATATAGCATAGCCAGTACCGATGATAAAACTAGACCGTAACCACCATGTTTTCTAATTAGTTCATAAATTCCCATAATAAAAATTAGAATAATAAATGCAACAGTAACGGACTCCCCCGCCACGCCACAACTCCAAGCCCTACAGTCTTGATTGGCTTTTTCAATGATGCCCACATAATAAATAATGAGAATTCCCGACAGAGCCGTAATAATGACGCCAAGAATAGCAACTACTGCGCTATTTCGCGTAACTTTTCTTTTTGTATGTAAGTTTTTGTTGCTGTAGATTGAGCGCCTGCTGTTACGCGAGCTATTATTAGGTTCGTTATGCATATGTTTAAACTTTACCTTAAATGAAACGAAATATATACAAAAGGTAAACTAGGCCTCCGGATTAACCAATTTTAGCCGGTTGGCGCGAATTTCGGCCTTCATTTCTTCGATAGTGCGAGTGACAATTTCGCGATAGTCTGGGCGATTTTCTTCTAGCCATTTGGCGGCTTCGGCGGGGTCGGTAATGAGATCGAACTCGTTGAGTTGGACATCGGTAAGGCCACGGCTAATTCTCTCGCCAATGCGAACCTCTAATTCTTCCTGGACGTAATCTAGGAAGGCTTTTTTCTGATCTTCTGGCATTGCCTGAAGACCCATTTCTTGTAGAAAACTATCGTCAAATTGCATTTTTATACTCCTTGTGGTTATTATAACACAGAAATCGTTACTAAAGAATCAATTGTTTTCATTTATTTCTGTTCCACCCCAGTCAACTACGGTCATTCCCTTGCGCATGAAGGTGGATGGAAGTTCCTGCTCTGGAAGTTTCGGGTCACTATTAGTTTTCTTTATTATGATGCGCATACGAAGCATTGAATCAGGCTTTGGCGTAATCGAAATCGGCTCTAGACTTTCCACTTCATTAGTGAACATGAAGCGAACTAGATTATTGCCATCTTTTTCCATCTTTGGTAGCCAGTACATGATGAACTCATTGCGCTCACGAGGATTCAATCCAATCTCAGACAACTTTTCTTCCAGAAAAGTTGCTGAATCTTTTGTTTCTACATAGAAACCTGACTCATAATCATGGCTCACCGCAACTTCTGATTCCCAATAAAGTGCATAATAATAGTTATTATCTGAATCGTATAAATCGCCATTTGGGTGAGCTGTTATATGCCAACCATTGTTATATGATGGATAGGTTGTAGTCAACTGCTCTGGCTTCAAATATCTAACGCTTACATCGCTGGTGACTTCTGGGTATATATAGAGGACTGGTTTACCAACTGGATCAACACCTGGAAGGTCATAGTATTTGGAGTCTTTTTTTAGTAGAGTCTTCTTTTGGATGGCTGCTGGATGACTTAGAGTTGCCATAGCGGTCCAAATCATTATTTCGAGTAATATTGATTGCTATTATCGCCATAGTCATAGCTATAGCAACAGAAGACAATATTATTAACGTAATTTTCAGACGTTTTATACTTTTATTCTCATTATTCATGAGCTTATTATAATATGATTATGGCGAAGTTACAACGTACGTTTCTTGGATTCGCGGGTGAAGAATTTGAGGCGGTCGCCGATCTGGAGGTCAATTTTGGACTTAGTCTTCATGGCTAGACCACCAGTCTCGCCAGCAACGAGTTCTCTTACGTCGATTTTCTCTTTTTGGACTGAGGTGACCTCTGCTTCGCCGATGAATTTTTTGTCGCGAACAATACGGGCGAGGTATTCGGCCTTCACATCACCTTTGAGCATCTCGCCGCCAGCAATAATAGAGGTCTTTTCGGTGCGGAAGACGCCCAGTACTTTCATTTCGCCTTTGTCTTCTTCGACGATTTCGGCGTCAAGGAGATTCTCCATCTCGTGTTTGGCATCATCTAGTAGTTCGTAGATAACCTTGTAAGTGCGAATCGGAACATTGTCACGCGCTGCCATCTTGGAAATATTGATCGGAACAGAGACGTTGAAACCATAAATCACTGTGCGATCGCCAGCCGCCATATAGACGTCATTCTCGTTGATATCGCCGACGCCAGTGCTGACGATATTCAGGGTGATTTCACCGTGAGTATCAATCATCTTGAGCGAGTCCACGACAGAAGTAACTGAGCCGAGCACGTCGCCTTTGATGATAACATTGAATACCTTGGAGTTGTCCGCGACGTTCATCATCCGGAGGAGATCTGAACTCGTAACGTTGGCGGAAGCAGATTCATTAGCGATAGCCTGAGCATTAAGTAAGGCCATCTTGCGGGCGGTTTTTTCGTCCTTTACTTCAATGAAACGATCACCGAAATTCGGGAGTTCTTTGAAACCAGTGATGGTAACTGGTGTGGATGGCGTGGCTTTGCCCTTTGGCTTGCCTTGCCAATCTAGCATAGTACGGACTTTGCCGTAGGTGGAGCCAGCGACAATAAACTCGCCAGTCTTTAGTTCCCCGCCGGTGACCAACAGGTTCACAACGGAGCCTCTACCGGTTTCCATATGGGACTCGATTACGAGGCCTTCGGCTGGGATGTCTGTGTCTGCCTTGAGTTCCTCGATGTCAGCAGTAAGCAAAATCATATCCAAAAGTTGTTCTGTATTCTGATTCATCTTGGCAGAGATTGGTACCATTGTAATATCGCCACCCCATTCTTCTGGCTGGAGGCCGTGATTACTGAGGTCGGCTTTAGTGCGGTCAATATCGGCGCCTTCGCGGTCAATCTTGTTAATCGCAACGATAATCTTGGCATTGGCAGATTTGGCAAAGTTGATAGCCTCAATGGTCTGTGGTTTCACGCCATCATCGGCGGCAACCACGATGACTACGATATCAGTCAGAAGTGCGCCGTGTTGACGAATGGCAGCAAAAGCCTCGTGACCTGGCGTATCAAGAAAAGTGATCAAGCGACCATCGTGCTTTAATTGGTAAGCAGAAATATGCTGAGTGATGCCACCCGCTTCGGCTTCAACTGTCTTTTTGTGAAGAAGGGTGTCTAGGAGAGTAGTCTTACCATGGTCTACGTGGCCCATTACCGCGACAACCGGAGGACGCTCAGTGGCTTTGTCAGATAATTCCCTGTGGAAGTCGCTGGTTTTGGTGGCGGTGTTTTTCTTCTCTAATTTGACGTTTTTGAGACCGAGTTCGTCAATAATAATGCTGGCAGTTTCATAGTCTAGGCGCTGGTTAATGGTAGCGACGATACCGTTCTTGAAGAGTGTACCGATTAATTCTGTAACAGAAAGACCAAGGGCGTTGGCCAATTCGTCAACAGTGATAGAGCCGGCAATTTGAATTGTTTTTTCTTCCATTGGTCTCCTTTCTGAAAAATGTCTTTATTTATTTTACCACAAAATGAAATTTTATGCTATAATAGATGTACGTACTTTGGATATTCCCCTGTAGCTCAATGGTGGAGCAAGAAGCTGTTAACTTCGAGGTTGCCAGTTCGAGTCTGGCCGGGGGAGCCACATGAAAATCAAGGCCTTCAGGCCTTTATTTTTATGTGATTTTCTAGCCAGACGAGAACTGGCGTTAGCCAGTTCGGCTCCACAAGGAAATGAGCGTATAAGAAAAGTAAACTTTTCTTATACTGAATGACGCAGTGGAGAGAGCCTATTCCGTGGGAATACGCGATGTCTGGCCAGGACTATTCCACTAGTTCAAATCGGTATTTTTGCTTTACGTTTGGGTATTTTTGATGGTCAACTTCTTCTAGGAACATGTCGTAGGGACGGCACCAGAGTTTACCATCGCCGTAAGTGGCGCGGTAAAGCACCATCTTCTCCTCTGTTTCGCTATGATAACAGATGTCTTCTACGCGGTAGCGATTCCCTTTGAAGTGCTGATAGATGCCGCCGATTTTTAGCTCTCTCATTATTCCCTGTTTCTGCGAATGACAAAGACTGCAACTAGGCTAGAAAGTATTACGACTGTAGCAATAGTACTAAATACGGCTATCGTAGCGGAAGCACCCTCGCTGGTGAAAACACCAGTTTCTGGCGCAGCGGTGTCGTCTGGGATGTCTATTTCTACGAGCACGACAATTGAGTCAACATCATACATAATCGCATCGGCAGTGAGGGCAACGCCATTGATATTTACGACTACATTGCGAGCAAAGATTGTAGTGTCTGGCTCATTGGTTTTGAGCCAGATTTCGGCGAAATATTTGCCACCTTTCTCGATTACGCCAGTGAACATGTCGCTGTAGAAAGATTTCTCTTGAAGCCAATAAGCGTAGTTTTCTTCTTCGTCATCTGCCCATAGATTGTAGCCAGCATCCTCAGGAATAGTGACGTCAAGTTGTGGGCTTTGAGAATTCCAATCATCTTCGTCCTCCATGGCAATCTCGGTGCCGGCTTCTGGTGGAGTTACCGTGAGATTGACTTCGGTGATTTGATCATATTCTTCTAGGGTGTCGTACCACTTGAGATAAAGAGTAGTATCTTCGACGATAGGATCATTGTCGTACTCCGTGGTAAATTCTGGGTCTGTAAACAATCCGATAATTTCATAATCGTTGAAGTAATATTTGCCGTCATATTCTGTAACAATCTCTGTGATTTTTATGCCATCAGCATTCTCCGGCTCATCTATAGCTGCACCGGCTTCGACACGTTGGTCAACTAGCCTGTATTCCTCTGGGAAGACGGGTCCGGTATCAAACTTGACTGTAAAATGAGTGGGTTTAGTGACGGTAACTTCTTCGTATTCGACGCGATAGTTATAGATAGCGCAACCGCCACCAATAATGTCGTCGGGGTCACCGATTAAGATAGTGCCATTGCAAGTTTCATCGAGCGTGACACCAGTGAAATAAGTCCTAAGGTAAACTGGGTATTTGTAAACATCATCGTCTGCGACATAGAGAGCTTCCCAGGCCGCACGATAATCTCCGTCTACGCCTTGGCCGGTCGCGGTATTTGACCATTCGATTCTCTTGTTGTTAATGTAATCTGTCAAATTGGCATCCCAAGCTAGCTCTTCGGTACTCGTGGCGGTCACTTGGAAAGTAGTGGCGCTTCTGGTGGCTGGAAGAGGCTCTTCGCTAACATCGTAGAAAATGAATTCACGATTGACATTAGTCCCGTAGCTAGAGGTGGTTTGGCCGTTTAGCGTAAATACCGTGTCTGTCCTAAAGGAGTATCCTTCCTTGGCTTCAAAGACAAAGCGCACAGCATAATCCTTCCCCGCCTCAAAAGTAGAAGTAGCCGTCAAATCAGGGTATGGCTCTGCATGTTCATACCAGTACACTGCGGAGACACTATATTTAGAATCGTCAGAGGACAAAATATTGAAATCTGGGTTGGCGCCAGCAACTGGCTCAGTAATGCGTGCGTCGGCTTCGAAAATCTCCTCTGAATTTACTGGGTCGGCATAGGTGCCGATTTTGGGGATAAATGCGGTTAATCCTTGTACAGTCAAAGCAAAGACCGCACAGAACAAAAGTCCTTTTTTGCGAAAGTTATAAAATACGAGTTGCAATTTTTTTAGTTTGTTTTTCACCTTGCCTCCTATGCTATAAATTTATTATAGCACAGAAGGTTTTATTTTTGCGTATTTTCTTATGTTTTTATTGCCCGATTTGGGAGCGGAGAGAGTGGTCGCCGACCTCAATGTAGGTGCCACCTGGGTGGTAATAGTCATCATGATAGCTGAAAGCGTGCGAATAGGTGCCGCGTTCGGCGTCTTTCCAGAAGTAGACGATGCCGTGCTTAATGTCGTCAAATTGAGGCATGCGATTTTCATCTAAATCATAGGTGGCGTAGTCAAATGTCGCGTAGAAAACGCCGTCTTCGTCGGACACGCCGTAGCCGGTGATTTCGTTGAGTGTGGCTTTTTCGTTGCTCACTTCCATGTCGTGTACGTATTCGGTGACGAGATGGTCAAAAACCTCGAGCTTGGCGGCAGTAAGCCCACTGTTATACGATTTAATCTGTGCGATTGCGCAGACTGCGAAGACGATAGCAACGATTAGTGAAATCGCTAGGGTAATAATAATCCCGACCGATACGCTCGGCTGACCTACTGCTGACTGCTTGCTTTTAGACTTTGATTTTGCATTTTTCTTTGGCATAAATAATCTCCTTGTGTTTTAATTATAACACGGATTTACCCACCAAAAAGGACCCTGAATAGCCCAAGTGAGACGGCCAGCATGATAAGCCCAGCAGTGAGTACGCCAGCACTAATCGCAATCATAGTTTTCTTGAAATCTAGATTCAGAATGCTTGCGGCCAATGTGCCGGTCCAGGCACCGGTGCCAGGAATTGGAATGGCCACGAAGAGAAACAGCGCAAAGTAGGCACCCTGTTTGGCCTTTTTTAAGAGTTTCTGACCTGCCTTTTCACCTTTTTTGAGACAGAATTCGCAGAATTGCTTGAAAGGTTTCCATTTGCATTTGTTGGCACCCCAGTCCAAGACCTTGCGGGCGAAGAAATAGATAATTGGGACCGGGATAATGTTGCCAATAATAGCGATTATTAATACTAGCCACTCTGGCAGCCCGAGATCCATCCCGACCGCCACTGGGATAGCGCCGCGGAGTTCTATTAGAGGCACCATAGAGATAAATAAGACAATCAAAATCTTCCAAAACATATTTGTATTATATCATACGCTTTTAGCGATTGTGCTATAATTATAAAAAAGGAGTTTGATGGCTGGCAAAGTGGCGCTGAAATTATCGGTAATTATTCCGGTTTTTAATGCAGAAAAGTATCTCGGAGAGTGCCTGAGAAGTGTTGCTGCTTCTATGAAAAACGCTCAGGTTGAAGGTGAGATTATCTTGGTAGATAATGGTTCTACTGATGATTCCCTACGGATCGCGAAAGATTTTGTAAAAAACCACAAAGCATTAGCAGTTAATGTTATAGAGTGCCAAAAACCCGGCGCGAGTGCCGCTAGAAATGCTGGAGTCAAAGTCGCGCGCGGAAAGTATATCTGGTTTATTGATGCGGATGACACGATTAGCACTAACGCAATAAGACTGCTAGTCGCAAAGGCCAAAGAGAGCGATGCCGACCTCGTAATGATGGGTGCGGAGCGAGTTTATGAAAACGGACGAAGAGATTATCTCTCAGCCGTAAACCCCGATAACCCAAATTACAAGAGTAGATTTGTACGTTATGGCGCTGGGCCGTGGCAATTTTTGATTAAGCGAACATGGTGGAATGCGCATAATTTTCGCTTCCGGGAAGGGATAATCCACGAAGATATGGAATTGATTTCATCGTTGATTCTATACACAGACAAGTTCGCCTGTGTTGATATGCCACTATATTTTTACCGTCAGACGCAAAATTCGGTACTTCACAGGCGTTCTTGGAGCGAACACGCTTATGATATCTTTCCGGCATTAGAAGGGCTCTACGAGCGTTTTAGGGCCATTCAGGCGCAAAAGCAATATCACGATGAACTAGAGTGGTTCTTTATCTGGAACCTACTGATTGACTCTGCCAAGGATTTTGCTGCCTTCCCTGAAGGCAAGCCTGGCTTTGCACGCTCACGCGAGATGTTGCAAAAATACTTCCCTAATTGGCGCAAAAATAAGTTCCTCGCGCAAAAACCGCTCAGACTCAAAATACGCGTGAGAATGAACTATTGGAAATAGTGCTATTTCTTGCTTTTCTCTTCTTCTTCGAGTTTTTTGAACGCGACTTTGCCGACGAGTGTTTTTGGCAATTTGTCACGGAATTCATAAGAGGCCGGCAAGGCGTAGACTGGGACATTACGCTCTAAGAGTTCGCGAATTTCACGCTCCAAGCGCTTCCCTGCTTTGTATCCAGGTTTTAAGACAATAAAGGCCTTCGGCACTTGGCCCTTGTATGGGTGATCTATACCAATGACCGTAGATGTAAGGACGGACTCGTGAGAATTGATGATAGATTCTAGGTGAGTTGGATAGATATTGTAGCCAGATGAAATAATGATGCGTTTCAGACGCTGAGCAAAATAGATGAGGCCATCTTCACCAAGCAGGCCGATATCGCCAGTGTGAAGCCAGAGTTTGCCGTCGTCATGCAGGCGGATAGTCTGAGCAGTTTCTACGTCATCACCGAGGTAGCCCATCATCACGAGAGGACCAGAGATACAAATCTCG
>JAFWKY010000013.1 GCA_017514105.1 Candidatus Saccharimonadota bacterium | reverse complement strand
GTGCGTTATCCCTCAGTTTGGGGTCCGTTCCCACGCGTTACTCAGCCGTCCGCCGCTCGTCAGCGAGGTTCCACTGTGCTCTCGAAGTCAACAACCTACGATAAAGCGCTAGGTGTGTCAAGAACACGGTGGAACTTCCTGTTACCGCCCGACTTGCATGTATTAGGCACGCCGCCAGCATGCATCGTGGGCTGGGATCAAACTCTCCATTAAAGTGGGCCCGAAAGCCCTAGAAAATTTGAAAACTCAAATTAAAATAAATAAACTGACGATGATAATTGCACAACTAAATTGTTAAGTTGTTTCTAAAGACTTCTAAAATAAGTTCTCGCAGCTTTAGACTGATACCATCTTATCGCGTTTGAAATGTTTTGTCAAGGACTTTTTCAGACTTTTTTTGAAAAAAGTCGCTTTTTTTACAAAATTGGCGCCCACCCTGGGTTTTACGCCTATTTTTTGCTCGTTTTTTTCGGGATGAACCACCAAATTACTGCAGCATCACCGATGACCAGCAGCGCTGCCAGCCACCATGGGAAGTTAATTGTTTTCGTACATTCTTCTGCGGCTACTCCAGTGTCTGGTGTTTTTGGAATTATCTCGCCATTGGTGTAGTCTCCACCGCGACCACCCTGTCCGTCGGCGGATTCACTCTCAGACGAGCCCTCCCCTTTTTCCCTGTCTTCTTGTTCGTCCTCGCTGTCTTCTGGTTCTACAGGACTAGGTTCTGGGACTTCAACTGGCACGTATTTTGGTTGGTTGAAAGAATAAAAGCGCGCCTGACACTCCATTCCTTCTTTGTATTCCGGAGAATTGACACATGCACTGATATTAGCGACGAGTTCCCAACGACTGCCCGAGGTGGTTTCGAATGCAATTTCGACGTTTTGAGAAGTTTCTGGCACAAACACAAAGTCGTTGATTTTTAGTTCGACTTCCTGACCAGATGGCAACCAGCCATAGCCACTCTCGGACTCTGAATTGTGATACAGTATATTACAAGTCGCAGGGACCTCAATTCCCCGATCTATGTAACTAAAACAATTTGTATAGTCATCGGCACTTCTCTGGCTTAAACCCAATTCGTCCAATTCGTACTTGTAATTATCCATTCCCATATGCTTGCGCATCTCGTCTTCGCCGCTATAGTAGACTCTGACGGTGTTTTTGCTTGGATTTATGGCTGTAATATAGAAAGGCATTTCTCGGAAGAAGGATGCGGTTTCGTACATTGTTTGATCACCATCCCATTTATATTGATGGTAGCACATCTCTGGAAAATCTCGGTAAGTTGAATTATTCCGACAAAACTCGTCGCGTTTTGCTTCAACTTCCTCGCTAAAAGGCTGGATTTCCTCAAAACTCCAGCCCTGCTCGTCCGCCCAAGCGCCGGCGACTGGCGCCACACTACTGGCAAATACTGTTATTGTTGATATTAGTAGGGCGATTTTCTTACCCATATACTCCTTTCACATTGCAAAGTGCGTCTGGCACATGCAATTCATTATTAAATTTTGCTGGAGTATAGGCATAGATTCGGTTATTTTGCAACCCCCCACCTTGATTATTGTGAATATTGCAAATATTACCCCTGTAAAAAGTACCGCTACGCGCGGAATAAAAATAAACCGTAAGTTCGTTACGGCTTATTTTTAATAACGCGCTTCCGCTTTGAAGGCTTTTTGCTATTGCTTTTTAGAGTCTGTGCTTGTGGTTTCCGTGGTTTCCTCTTCTGGCAAGACAATACCGATGGATGCCACAGTGTCGCCTTCAGACATCTTCATGATACGAACTCCCTGCGTAGCACGACCGAGAGTAGGAATTTCCTTCATTGCAACGCGGATAGCCTGACCCTTGGTGGACATCATAATAACTTCTTTGGCAGTAGGGTCCAAAGTATGTACTGCGACGATAGGGCCGGTTTTGGCGGTAACAGCAGCGACTTTGATGCCAACGCCGCCACGCCTGTGCGGTGGGAAGTTAGAAACCAATGTGGCTTTGCCATAGCCATTAGCAGAAACGACGATTAGTTTTTGCTTTGGATCGGTAACAACATCCATGCCAACAATTTCGTCCTTCGGGCGGAGGCGCATACCACGAACTCCCATGGCGGAGCGACCCATAACGCGGACTTCTTTCTCGTTAAAGCGAGTGGCTTGGCCAGCAGAGGTAGAAATAACAATATCGTTCTCACCAGTTGTCTCCTGAACCCACTTTAATTCATCACCTTGATCTAGTTTGATAGCAATGATGCCATTGCTACGTACATTAAAGAAATCTTTGATGGCAGACTTCTTGATGGTTCCCTTCTTGGTGGCCATAAAGAGATATCCGTCAGCACCCGCATCACCCTGTTTGATGATAGCGGTGATTTTTTCCTCTGGATGCATATTGAGCATATTGACTGCGGCAGTGCCCTTAGCAGAGAGAGAGGCTTGTGGCACCTCATAGGCCTTCATACGGAATAGTCTTCCCTGGTTGGTGAAGAAAAGTAGAAAGTCGTGAGAATTCGCGGTTAGAATTTGCGCGATAACGTCTTCTTCCTTGGTGGTCATACCGCGTTTACCTTTACCGCCACGATTTTGCTTGCGGAAGTCAGCCTGCGGTACGCGTTTCATATAATTCTGCGACGTCAAGAGAATAACGCTCTCCTCCTCTGGGATTAGTTCCTCTTCTGAGAATTTGCCGACTTCATGATTGATAATCTTGGAGCGGCGCGGATCGTCATACTTTTCTTTGATGGCGATAAGTTCCTCTTTGACTACACGCAGAATCTCTTGTTCGCTAGCGAGGATTGCCTCTAATTTCTTGATTAGTTCGTGCAGTTGCCTTTGTTCTTCTTCGATCTTGTCACGCTCCAAGCCTTGGAGACGGCGAAGTTGCATCTGGAGAATAGCGTTGGCTTGAATCTCGGAAAGACCAAATCTAGTCATGAGTTGCTTATCAGCATCATCATAAGATGCGCGAATCACCTTGATGACTTCGTCAATATTATCAAGAGCGATTTTTAAACCTTCCAAGATATGGGCGCGTTCTTTGGCTTTCTTCAGGTCGTACTCGGTACGACGACGAATTACAACTTGGCGGTGTTTAACGAATTCGCTCAAAATCTCCTTAAGTCCTAGGACGCGCGGCTGGATGCCGTCAACAAGCGCCAATACGTTGTAGTGGAAAGTAGTCTGCAGATCTGTGAGTTTGTAAAGTTGATTTAAAATCTTCTTTGGAAAAGCGTCTTTTTTGAGTTCAATTACAACACGAGTTTTACCACGGGCGGATTCGTTTCGCGCATCCGCAATATGAGTAATCTTTTTGTCTTGAGCGAGATGGACGATTTTATCAATCAGGCCTTCTTTGCTTACGCCGTATGGCATCTCTGTAATTACGATATTGTAGCGGCCGTTTTTGCGCTCTTCGATGTTAGCAACACCACGAATAGTAACGGAGCCCTTCCCTGTCGCATAGGCTTGGCGCATTGGTGCACCGCCGTATACTTCGGCTCCGGTTGGGAAATCTGGACCTTTGACGTATTTCATTAGGCCGTCTAGGCTAATTTCTGGATCATCTATTAAGGCAACGGTGGCGTCAACCAACTCTCCGAGGTTATGCGGTGGAATATTGGTAGCCATACCGACAGCAATACCCATCTGACCGTTCAATAGAATGTTTGGAACAGCTGCAGGCAATACGACTGGCTCTTTTTCTGTGCCATCAAAGTTATCGCGGAAATCTACAGTATCTTTCTCAATATCGGCTAGAAGTTCAGCACCAATTTTGTCCATGCGAGCCTCCGTGTAACGAGAGGCGGCTGGTTCATCGCCGTCAGCGGAACCAAAGTTACCTTGACCTTCTACGAGGGTGTAACGCATTTTCCAAGGTTGAGCAAGATTCACCATGGCGTCATAGATGGAGGAATCGCCGTGCGGGTGATATTTACCCATAACTTCACCGACGATACGGGCAGACTTTACAGTAGCATGCGGGGCCTTCCAGCCGTTCTTGTTCATTGCATAAAGGATGCGGCGATTAACTGGCTTTAGGCCGTCACGGACATCTGGCAAGGCACGATCGATGATAACAGACATGGAGTACTTGAGGAAGTAGTCTTCCATGGTGTGTTCAACGGGTTTAATCTCGATACCATCCTGTGATACCTCAGAAATGTCTTCTGAGGACACGCCGTCGGTTCCTATGGTGTCCTTTTCGTTATCCAAATTGTTCTTATTCTTGTCGTCTTCCATAGTTCCTCCTTAAAAGTCCAAATCGTCAAGATTAACTGTGGCGGCGCCGGCCTGAATAAAGTTCTTGCGGAGTTCAACCTGGTCTCCCATTAACTTCGTAAAGATGGCGTCGGCTTTCTCGGCGTCTTCAACGTGCACTTTAACCAGTACGCGATTCTCTGGATCCATAGTTGTCTCCCAGAGTTGTTTGGCGTCCATTTCACCAAGACCCTTGAAGCGCTGCTGGGCAGTGTAGCCAGCCTGTTTAAATCTCTCTTGTGTCTCGTCAATCTTGGTACCATTTTTGCGGCGTTCTTCTATCTTTTCGGTGAGTTTCTTTTCTAGGGCAACTTCGTCATATAGGTAATCAATTTTGCGCGAACTTCCTGTGCCCTTGATTAGGCCAAATAGAGGTGGTTTGGCGAGATAGACGTGACCGGCTTCAATTACCTGTGGCATGTAACGGAAGAAGAAAGTCATAAGAAGAGTTGCGATATGAAGACCATCCACATCGGCATCCGTCATAAAGATAATCTTGTCATAGCGGAGCCCATCAAGGTTGAACTGGTCACCAATACCCACACCGAGACCCTTGATGAGAGAAACTAACTCTTGGTTTGCTAACATCTTATCAAGGCGGGCGCGTTCGGTGTTGAGAACTTTGCCGCGAAGCGGTAAAATAGCCTGAATCTGTGGATTGCGACCCTCTTTGGCGGAACCAGCAGCGGAGTTACCCTCTACGATAAAGAGTTCACAGTCAGAGCGAGTGCGAGAAGAACAGTCTGCGAGTTTGGACGGCAGATTAAGACCCTCAAAGGCACCTTTCCTGATAACGTTGTCGCGTGCAGCACGAGCGGCCTTGCGGGCTCTGGCGGCCAAGGTAGCCTTGCCAACAATTTTCTTGGCGATGGCTGGATTTTCTTCTAGATAGTAACCGAAATATTCGGTCATGACCTTGTCTACGTAGCCGCGCACCTCTGGGTTGCCGAGTTTGTTCTTAGTCTGACCTTCGAATTGTGGATCTGGCAATTTGACGAGGATAACAGCGGTAAGGCCTTCTTTGATGTCATCACCAGTGAGGTTATCTTCTTTCTCTTTGAGGAGACCATTCTTGCGAGCGTAATCGTTAACTGTGCGCGTAAGACCAGTGCGAAAACCAACGACATGCATACCGCCATCCGGGGTAAGGACGTTGTTTGCGAACGGTTTCAGAGTCTCAGCGAAGGAATCGTTATATTGGAGAGCGATTTCTACGCCAGTGTCGCCAACTTGTTTGTCTACGTAAAAAATGTCATCAGAGAGGAGTTCCTTGCCGTTATTGAGGCGTTTGACATAACTCTTGATGCCACCCTCAAAGTAAAAGGCTTCGTGATCGCCAGTGCGCTCATCTGTAACGGTGATGAGAATGCCTTTTGTGAGATATGCCTGGTGACGGGCATAATTGGACACCCAAGTGTAGTCAAAGGTAGTAGTCTCTTTGAAGATGCTTGGATCTGGATAGAATGTAATAGAGGTACCATGTTCACGTGGTGAGCCTTTGGTGATCTTAAGATCCATAGTTGGCTTACCCACATCAAATTCTATGTGGTGAGTTTTGCCGTCTCTGTAAACTTCGGCGTTCATATGAGTAGAGAGAGCATTCACAACAGATGAACCGACGCCATGTAGACCAGACGATACCTTATAGCCACCGTCGCCAAATTTACCACCTGCGTGGAGAACGGTCAAAACTGTCTCCAGAGTGGACTTCCCTGTCTTTGGGTGAATATCTACAGGAATACCACGTCCATTATCATCTACGCGCACACCGCCATCTTTTAAGATGGTGATGTCTATTCTATTGGCAAAACCAGCGATAGCCTCGTCAATAGAGTTGTCGGCGATCTCTTTGATAAGATGGTGCAACCCATCATAACCGGTAGAACCGATATACATACCTGGACGAAGGCGAACTGGCTCTAGCCCTTCCAGAACGCGAATCTCAGACGAATCGTAAGCCTCTTTCTCGGCCATTTTAATACCTCTTCTTAAATAATCTTCTATCTATTATACACCTTAAAATCCAAAAAATCAACCTTTGGCGTGCTATAATACGTGCATGATATATCTGGACTACGCAGCAACGACACCAATGTTGCCAGAGGTGATTAAAGCAATGCACGATGCCGAGGAAAAATACTTCGCGAATGCGTCGGCGTTACATACTCCTGGCCACCTAGCGATGAATCAAATCGAGCATACCAGGAATTTGCTGGCAAAGATAATCAATGCCGAGCCAGAGGAAATTATTTTTACATCTGGAGCTACAGAGAGCAATAATACTGTCATTAGGATTTTCGAGGGGTGTCAAATCGAAACTTCCCCATTAGAACACCATTCGGTTATTGAGACTGCTCAGAAGTATGCAGGAAGTAAGTTGCCAAAATTATACTCTTATATGCTCATCAATAACGAAATTGGTGAAATATTAAAAATGCCAGAAATAGATATGGCTGGATTTAATGATTCCGAATTGTTTAATGCTAAAAGTGATTGGGGTAAACCCCTAGTCACTGATAGAAAAAAATCATATCTTCACTCTGATTTAACTCAGGCTTTAGGTAAAATCTCTTTGGACGTAAAGGAACTGGGGCTAGATTATGCGACTTTCAGCGCTCATAAAATCGGTGGACCAATAGGGGTCGGCGCACTTTATATCAAAAAGGGTGTTCCCTTTAAACCACTAATGATTGGGGGCAATCAAGAGAATAAACGTCGTGGTGGCACGTACAACACCGTAGGAATAATTGGTTTTGGGGTGGCTTTAGAAAAAGTAATAAACGAGAATACGCCTAGAAAATACGATGAAGAAATACGCAAATTAAGAGACGAATTGGCTCGGCGAATCCTCGACGAAATCCCTGGGAGTTCCCTCAATACGGATTTAGAGCCTGGAACATCTCTGCCGAACATATTGAATGCTTCGTTTAAGGCGGCAGAGGGAGAATCAATACAATTATACCTCGATGCTGAAGGTGTTATTGTGTCTACTGGTTCGGCTTGTGCGGCTGGCGACATAAAACCTTCTCATGTCTTAATGGCCAAAACAGGTGATGCTGAAGTCGCTCATTCTTCGATACGGTTTTCTTTTGGACTAGATAGTACGATAAAAGACGTCGATAAAGTAATGGAAGTTTTGCCTGGAATCGTAAACAGATTACAGCAGATGAGTACTATTGGAATGGAATAACTGGCCAGTAATGGACTACTTCTTGTTACGATAGTTCTCGATTGCGTCTTTTAGCGCATCGTGGCCTAAGATAGAGCAGTGAAATTTGTGTTTTGGAAGCTTTCCAAGATAATCATCGATATCTTTGGCGGATATTTTGAGAGCTTCATCTAAGGTCTTTCCTTTCGCCAATTCGGAAAGAGCTGAGGTAGAAGCAATGGCGGAGGCACAACCGTATGTTTTCCAGCATATATCTGTAATTACATCGGTTTTGGGGTCAATTTTGAGATACATTTTCATCTGGTCGCCACAGATTGGGTTGCCAACAATACCCGTAGTGTCGCATTTGAACTTAGATTCGTCACCCATAAGATAATTGCGAGGATTCAAAAAATGGTCTTTTACAATATCCGTATAAATCCAATCCTGACCTTCTTGCATGGGCCAATTATAGCATTCTAGGAGTTTCTGTTCAACCAACCGTCCAGGAAGCCACCAGTCGTTCCAGAATCGCTCCTAGGGCCTTCTGATGGGCTCTCAGGCGATTTTTCTTCTGGTGTAGACCAACGGGCATTGATTTCCTTCTCCACCTCGGCACGAGTTTTGGCATATTTGGTAGCGGAGTAGACTTTGAGCGATTCCATTAGATTGTCGTTTGGCTCGCCCATAGGGGCCGGGAGGTTCATGGTGAAGGCATTGGATGGCATGCCAAACATCATCACTTTAGCAACAGCGGCGTGATTTGGAGTCTTGGTGAGATCTTCAGCGGTGAAAGTTGGAGTAAACGCCTTGACCATCAAATCCGCATCTGTTACACCCACGCGGCCACAGATAATAGTACCGACGTTGCCGAGCAAGGCTTCCCTGATTTTGTCAGTAAGCTGAGTCATGAACTGGTTGGCCACGATAAGGTTGAGACGGTATTTGCGGGCCTCGGAGAGGATAGATTCAAAACTATCGGTAGCGAAATTCTGGAACTCATCTACGTAGAGACAGAAATCTTGGCGTTCGCTCTCTGGAATATCCTGACGACTCATGGCGGCCTGTTGGAATTTCATGACAAAAATCATACCGAGAAGATTGGCATTGATGTCGCCGAGGCGCCCTTTAGAGAGATTAACGAGGAAAATCTTCTTGTTGTCCATGATTTCGCGGATATTAAAGCCAGATTTGACCTGTCCGAGAGTATTTCTCATGATGGTATTAGAGAGGAACGGTCCCCATTTTGAAGCGAACCAAGTAATAACTTCGCCAGCGTCTGACGACTTTTGAGAGGCTGGGAACTCTTTGGTCCAGTAGTCGTAGACGGCTTTGTCGGTGACGTATTTGAGTTTAGACTTGACAAACTCTGGGTCAGTGAAGCACTGAGGAATATCTATAAACGTGGCTCCTTTCGGGTCTGCCATGAGAAGTAGAGCGGCGTTTCGGAACATATGCTGGCCACGCGGACCGAAGAAACCCTGGTTGCTCGGGTCAAAGAGAGATTGCAACATGCTAATTCCCTCTTGAACAATGAAATCTTTCTGGTCTTCGGAGGTGAACTCAAACATATTCATGCCAACCGGATGCTCTATATCGGCCGGATCAAAATAGATTACGTCATCAATGCGTTCCTCTGGTACACGCTTCAAAAGTGCTTCCACGGCATCTCCGTGTGGATCAATGAAAGCGAAACCTCGTCCGTCGCACATATCTTGAAAAGCGATATTTTCAAGGAAGACAGATTTACCCATACCAGTTTGGCCTATGACATACATATGGCGGCGACGATCATCATCTGACAGATAAATGGCCTTTTTGTTGCCGCGGAACTCGTTGGTGCCCAAGAAAATTCCCTCAGTGGCGAGTTTGGCTGGGCCGTCGACTTGTTTGACCAGTTGACGCTCTACCTGTGAATTCGGGATGGAACTTTGTTCTGGGAGGTGAAAAATGGACGCAAGTTCAACACTATTTAAAATATTTGTTCGGACTTTTAATGGGAAAAACCTAAAAGTATAGTCTATCGTCAAACGTTTTGGATCCTTAAAGAGGTTTACTTTAAAGCCATTAAGTTCTGGGGAGTCAAATTGAGAAAAAGCACTAACTATACCGCCAACAATCGCTTCTGAGCGTGGTCTGGAGTCAGAACTGGCTACCACACGGATCAGCGTCTCAAATGCCGGGTAGCGCATTTTGTTGGTTATAGCGCTGATTTCGTCTTGTTTGACACCCGAAATTGTAGTCGTAGTCTCTTCGGTTTTTTCGTGCATCTCTGGCACTTCCCAAGGCGCTTTGATGACGTCAATTGCAAATTGACCAATGCCAGCACCAACGGTCTTAGTCGTAGTTTTGCCCTTTTGGATGTTTTCAATTTCTTGTTTGGATTTTTCGGACCAGTTTTTTTGTGCAGGACGGAATAAAATTTGTACGGTGGCGCCTTCGTCTTTGCCGACGCTAGATAGTGCATTTAGGATGGCCATTGATGCGTCGCGCTTGGTGTCCTCATAGGTAGCAATCGGCAAGATATAATCTTTGTTTAGGGTTAGTTCGGCTCCGGCAACGTTATTAGCGTCGTTATTCGGATGAAAGATGTTTTCTTCCCGCTTTTGCTCTATGCGGGCCGTAGGATAGGCAGACTGAATAGCCTGTTTGGCGATTTCTACAAGAGCGGCAGGAACGATGGCGTAGTATCTGATAAATCCATCTTTGGCGATAATTTCAAAAGAAATATGTTGTTGACCATAGAGTCTGGCTTTGGTTCCCGTAATAGCGGTAGAAGCCAGAATTGAATACATTACTTGGGCTTTAGAGATGGCTTCATTGGCGATATCACGTTTATCACGACCACTCGCCTCAATATCGTCTGTACTTGGTGGGAGATGAATAAGAAGTGGGACCATCTTGAGGCCACGTTCGTATTTTTTGGACTTGCGAAGTTTGGAAATATGCGTACTAGATATAATCGCGATTAGGAGCGCTACGACAACTACGATAATTGCTATTACCACCCAAGATTCCACTATTTTTCCTCCGCTAAATGAGTGGTTTTGCGAGTAGAGGCGTCTACTAAGCCACCTTCTCCGCGTATCGCATCATAAAAAACTGAAGTTTGGCCAGTACCTCTGAAATCACTGATGATTTGTTTGGCCACAGAGGTCGGAGAGTCTTGAGATAATGGTTGAATGGATGGAGCGATTGCGACAGATTGTACTTCAGAAACTTCTCTAGTCTGGTTGGCTAACGGCGCGAAATCTTGCGGTTCGCTAGAAATAATCTCCGGTGCGCCTTCGTGGTTAGGCGCACTGAGAGAGTCTGCCGAATCATAGCCTTCGGTACTAAAAATAGCGCTCTGACCGATATTCTTTGGGTCTCTGTCAATAGAAAAAATATCAGTGTTAACGCTGGCGCCAGAATCATTTACCTCTGGAGCAGAATCCCCGTTACCTGGAGTGAAAAAAACTTCATCTGAGTCATTTTGAAAGTTATTCCCATTCCCTTTATAATCCATATGCTTATTTTATCACATTTATATTCTTTTGTAGACCAAAAATTCTGCCAAAATTAAGAAAATCAGAATTAGACTAACCGTCCAAGGAGTGACCGCGCCGAAAGAACGCGCCATCAAAATCATAATCGGACCGAATGATAAAATTGCAGAGTAGAGGTAATCTTTGCCTCGGAAGTCACTCTTCTTGAAGGCAAGACGATAAAAAGTCCTCATGAAGAGGACAATAATACCAAAAATCGCAATATAAAGTGTTGTAAAAAATACTAAAACACCTAGTGGCCCAGTCTCTGTAGGCGATGTGAGCGTAAGCAAAAGAATTAAAGCTGCGAGTCC
>JAFWKY010000012.1 GCA_017514105.1 Candidatus Saccharimonadota bacterium | reverse complement strand
TGAGGCTTGTTTAAATATAATTCAAGGAACATTGCATAATGATTTTAATAACTTAACACTTGTTCATATAATAGTATTCTTAATTTATTTCGTAGCGGTTATTTTGTTATCAATTATTGTATTTAAAAAAAGGATGATTAGCGATAATAAGTAGTCGTACTATTTATGAACCACCTGCCACCTGATATAATCATTGTGGAGTGCATCTTTCCAACGATTAGAAAAACCCAGCGTTTGCTGGGTGTTTTTAATGGGCGAACCGCGGCTTTATTTCCACCAGTTGGCGATTGCCATTTGGCCAAACGGCCAAACGATTCTTTTCTTCCCATTCATTTTTTGAGTTTTTCGCATAACTCTTGATACGCGTCAAGCGATACGAAGTTTCAAAACGAAACTTGTACTCACTCTTGTCGTCCGGACGGTATATCGCCGTGAACCCTGATGAACAATCTCTCCGTACCGGATACGAGAATGCCGAATCTGGCGTATCATCCATCGTGGCGTTTATTAGAATCTCGCCGTTATCGGCTACATTGATTCCAAAAACCCTCACAGTCGGGCTACCGCCAGCAATTGCACCTGCAATTTTCTTTAACGCGCTGAAATCTGGCTTGTCCTTATCCAAATCAAACAGCGCTTCGTAATCTTTGCGCTCCCCGCCTTTGGTAAAAACCAATTCGTCGCATTCTACATCGCAAATCTCAATTCCTGACTGCCGTGCGCTTAACTCAAAAACATTATTTCTGCTCATTTACTCACCTCCCTATATCTTATAAAACAAGCAAAACATGAAAAATACGAGTTCCAAACCTCAAATTCAGAACCACCAATATATTATACAACAAATAATCAGATATTTCAACCCATAGACTGTATATAATATTTATGCTATAATATATACACAATTATTAAAAACAAACATGGAAGCAAACATTTTCCTCCAAATTCTGTTCCTAGTCGCCGGTTTCGTCCTGCTCATCAAGGGCGCCGACTGGCTAGTTTCTGGTGCCTCATCCGTCGCCTCCAATTTTAAAGTCAGCAAGCAGCTCATCGGTCTCACTATCGTCGCTTTCGGTACCGGCGCTCCAGAACTCGCCGTTGCCATTTCGTCTCTCGTCAGCGGCAACACAGATATGTTGATCGGCAACGTTATCGGCAGCAACATTCTAAACATCTTGTTACTCATCGGTATCGCCGCCGTCATTACTCCCATCAAAATCAACCGCAACACCATCAGCAAAGAACTCCCACTGCTACTCCTGATTTCCACCGCACTCGTAGTCTTATTTATGGACACCAGCATCGCCGGCGCCACCGAAAACATCATCTCGCGGAGCGATGCTATTATCTGCGTACTATTCTTTGCAATTTTCCTCTACTATATTATATACATGACCAGAAAAGACAAAAAGACAAAAGACAAAGTAGAAAAACCTCAATACAAACTCGGCAAGTCATTTCTTTTCGTAGTAATCGGGCTAGTCGGCGTCGTCGCTGGTAGCCAACTGGTAGTGAGTTCGGCATCTACTATCGCGAGCAACATTGGCATCTCTGACCGCATCATCGCCCTCACTGTTGTGGCCTTTGGTACTTCCCTGCCAGAACTCGTTACGACCATCACTGCCGCCAAACGTGGCGAAAACGAACTCTTGGTCGGCAACATTATCGGCAGCAATATCTTTAATATCTGCATTGTGCTCGGCATACCAGGTGCGATTTTCGGGGCCATCACTCCAGACAGTTTCGCAGTTATAGATATCATTATGCTCATCGGTTCCGCTGCACTTCTCTGGCTGGTCGCGCGCAAAGGTAGCCGCATCACTCGCCGCGAGGGCGCGCTGATGTTAGTAATTTTCGCACTCTATTATGGCTATATTATATACGGAGCGCTGGCGGCAATATGAGTTGGATTTTCTACGATATTCTAGCCATCTTTTGCGATGCACCCCGCGTCTTCCTGGACAACTATGTATCTGACGTCTATTTCAAAGATCGCTATGCCGCCTCGCAAAAGTTGTTTTACGGCTACACCTACGCGATTCTTGGTGCCATTCTCGCAATTATCTTTCACCAAGATTTTGCCAATTACACTTGGGGAGCAATACTACTTTTTGTCGCATCTGGCGCGCTTTCTTCTATCGCCAATGTGCCATACTATATGGCCTTAGAAATTGACGACTCTACCAACCTCGGTATTTTTCTCCAAATCGCACCAATTCTCTATTTACTTATCAACTTTTTCGTGTTCGGCGAGAGTATCGGCATCAAACAACTAATCGCCTTTTGTATTATTCTGGCCGGTCCAGCCCTAGTTATTCTCTCCGCCAGAAAACGCAGTCGTCGTCTACACATCAAGGCCGTGTTCTTTATTTTCTTGTATGTCTTAATATCTGTCATTGGCAATATCATCTTCGTCCAAAAACACACCGACGGCGCAAGTTTCATTCTACCACTCGCTTTATTCTTTATCGGCAAAGGTATCACGAACCTCCTTGTCGTCTACCCAAATCGCAAATGGCTCCGCCACTATCGCCGTGTCATCAAAAAAGACAAGCGCGTTTTTCGTCCACTCACGCTAAATTTCATTTTTGGCATCGCCACTGACGCTACTTATCGCATCGCGCTCGCTCTCGCTCCATCTACCGCCATCGCTTCCGCTGTTGCAGACTCCTCCACCCCGATTGTCATTTTCTTCATGGGTATCATTTTTACTCTCATCTGGCCAAAATTCGGCCGCGAGAAACTCACTCGCCGTTCTGTAATTACGCATTTAATCGCCGTAGCTCTTGTCGCAATCGGCGTAATTATGGTAAAATAGATACGTAAGGTGCTTTGGCGGAGTGGTTACGCAGCGGTCTGCAAAACCGCGTACACCGGTTCAATTCCGGTAGGCACCTCCATTTTTTTATAAAAAAACACTTGACTATATAATGAAAATTCGATATAATATAGAGTATATTCGAGATTTTCTCGCCCTACTCCAACCTTAAAGTTGGAGGCATTTTTTATGCATAGAGTTGCATAAAACCTTTTCTGATACGCTCATAATCCGCATCGTCAATTCTGCCGATTAATCGGTATAGTCTTTTCACGCTCATTACTCTAGCGTCTCCTACAACCGCATTTTCTTCTTTATCGCCATGTTTGAACGGTACATACCACGAACCGACATGCATTTTCGTTGTAAGAGGTATAGCCATGAACTTGTGTGCAGAAAGTTTCTTATAAACAATTACCGGACGAGAAAATCTCTCATTCTTGCCATTAATTTCCACTCCAACGTTCCTTCCTACTCCAGTCCACCAAATTTGACCTTGTAAGATCCTGGGGTGTCTACCACATAATTCCAAATTTATTTTAGCCTCATTCCACTCGTCAAACACACCACGAATATCATCATTATCATTTATCATAGATCTATTTCTCCGCTATTAGTTGCAAACAATATTATTAGCATATGTGTCGCATTATTTCAACCCCCTAGGCACGTACCCACAATAAAACATCATCCAGGCCTACGTCCTGGATGATTATTCTTGAGTTCGCAAAGTTCGGGGAGAGAGAGGAAGACGCTCGCCCACTAAACTAAGTAACTACCGGAGCAAGCATCGGACTGAACTACCGCTGACGCGGTAATCGTCGCTCTGAGGGAGCACAAAGGACGAATCCACGAAGAGATCGTACATACTGTTGTCATCGTACCTCGTAGAAGACCAGAAGTAGCCGTAGGAGCCCTGATCGTAGGCCGAGCCATTGCTGAAGCCGCCAGAGAGGGGAGTAGAGAGGGCGCTTCTGAAATTAGTAGCATTACTGCTATATGCTGTATATAATGCTTGGTATTCGCCTTTACCATCAGTAGTGACGGTATCGGCTCCGCCAATAGGCATACGCCAACCTGCTGGACAGATGTCTTCACCAGCATCACCTACGGAAGTACTTGCACTGGTGCCGTTACCATAGCAGTATGAACCTGCCGATGCTGCACAATAGTTATAGTAGACGCCTATTTTGCCAGAACCATCACCGTATTTTACTGATGCTACCGTGTCTGGCTTCCAACCAGTACCTTCAGTATCTGAAGCATCCTTTATGGCGATTAGCGGTGCTGAGTAACTGTAACTTGAAGTCCAGTAACTTACGCCAGCGGTAGCATAATTATTGCCTGCACTCCTTCCACCTTCGTTCTTTAGATAGTCTAGTGTTTGGCTGGAGGCATTGGTATTGCCCTGGAGAGTGGCTTGGTCTGTCGCAACTAAGTCTAACCTAAGGTTATCTAGCATCCAGCATTTGCCATCAGCGAGACGTTGGATTTTGTAGACATTGCCATCACGGCGATCCTGGACTTCCGTAGCAGTAGTAGTGCAGGTGGTTACTGGCATGTTCTGCATACAAGGATAACTACCAGTACAATGGTCTTCACCGTAACCACCGCCTCCGCCACTTCCACTCCACATCGCAAACAACTGTAAGTTATTCGTACCAGTCTGGTCTAGAGTATAAGTAGAGCCTGCTGCATAAATAGTGCCAGTACAAGATTCATTATCTGCTACTTGCACAGTACACCAACCATTGAATGTATAACCATCTCTCACTGGAGTATTGCTAGAGATAGTAACACTACTAGTCATAGAAGTAGTATCTACGTCTACTGGCATATCACTTACTACGCCATCATTATATATGATAGTATATGGTATAGCATTGGCTACTAGTAATACTTCAAACGTATTAGAATAAGACCCAAATGGAATAGTCTGGTCTATCCTAGCACCAATGGCCATAGTATAAGTATTGGCAGTAGGATTAGCAGAACTGGTCTTGTCTAGTATATCACCAGTCAGTGTTGGTGCTGGGAGAAATGAAGTGTTAGAAGTACAACCATTGGTATTAGTACATATCCTACTTGGAAGATAACCATATTTATTATTATAGTTAGTAGCGCTAATTGATGAAAATTGTTCTTCTGTGAGTGAAGATGTAATGGAAGGCATAGTATCACTACCATTCTTCAGTGAAGGAGAAGTGGTAGATGCAGAAGTATCTGTAGATTTAATACTTAGTGTGTATCCTGTATAATGATCAGTAGTAACAGAAATGGTATTATTAGCAGATTTCTTGAAGGTACCGTTGGCATTAGCAGCACCAATATCTACAGAAATAGTGTCTGAAGCGAGGTCTAAACTTAAAGTACTGCTGGCAGCATTAACCATACCAGCAGTACACCATTGCATTACGCCACAAGCAACCGCACCAAAAATTAGAGTTAGTATTTTTTCTTGTCTTGTGTGTCTTACACTTACCATTCCAATCATAATATAACCATTATAGAACACAATTTTCAAAAACACAAGCACAATTCAGCTACTTTTTACCCCTACCCCACTTTTCCACAAGCAGTATATATTATTTCTCAAACAACGGCTTGCCAGCCTTCGCCAGTCTTCCAGCTTTCTTGATCAGCGCCTCCACTTTTGCATGGTCGGCACGCTGTTTTTCCGCATCAAAAGCCTCTTGCTGACGCTTGAGGTCGCCATAGAACCCCGTCCCGCGCGCTGCGTTCCAAAACATTTTCTCTTGCGGCACGTTCTTATAGTGCCACGGCTTGTTGAACAGATTATAGTGTATCAATTTCACATCTGGCGACATCTCTTCCGCTGGCTCCATATTCCACTCTGGCGGTAAGAATTTGATTTTTCCCTTCAAAATCACGTTCAGATAATCCTGGTCTGGCGCCACCAAATCCGCATCATATTCCTGAATTAGTTCTATCATCTGCGACAGATACTTCATCTTGCGCATTTTTTTGAGATCCATCAGAAGCACACCAGAATTCACATATTCCCCGTGCGGCACCTTCACCGCCTTGTCTACATAGTCGCGAAACTCCTTTATCACTGACACCTTTGGATCTATTGTCGCCGCAAGTGCATAACCATCCGCATTTTTCTCATCACCAGACAAATCTATGTCAAACAATTCTCCCACATCTCCACGCAAAATCGTATCACTATCTATATATACTGCCTTCTCGTACAGCGGAAACAACCGCGGTATGAACGCCCGATAATAATACACTGCCGACGAGAAAAAATCTCCCGCGCCCTTCTGCCGCCGCGTACAGTACGCGATAATAGAACGTAGATACAAACTATGCGTTATCTTTTTGAACTGTATCGCCACATTCCGCGTCACTAGACTACGCAGCCGTATCCTACTCACCCAAGACAACCCATCATGCAAAATAATCACCCGGTAATAGCGCTTTTTGTTGCAGTGCTGCGTCAGCGAATGAATCGCCGCCGCCGCATACGGCGCATAGGCATTATTAATCGTCAGAAACACCGGCACGACTTTCGTCACCTTGTTTAGAGGGTTACCTGTATCAAAAATACTCATTTCTTTCTATCTTCCTTCACGTACTTGAAATACTCATACGTATTCTTTTTGCTGTGCTTCACCATGCTGTCATAAGCCTGCTTTGCAAGCAACGCCCTATTCTCGTCCAGCGTCTTTTTCTCATCCGGCCAAAACGGCCCATCCAGGTACACATCCATACGTGGCAAATCTCGCTTTCCGCCCTTGCGCTTGTGATAAGTCGTCGTCATCGTGAATATCGGCAAATTATTCCGCACTGCATATTTGAAAGATTTGTCACCCGCCGGGAATTTGCGAACCTTTGTCGCATACGGCCAAACGTGCGCCTCCGGATAAATCACCAACACCTTCTTTTGCCTCAACCTCTCGTCCACCGCATCATTGAAAGCGATTTTTTCGTCCAAAGTACTCCCCAATGGCAACCCACCAATGTACGGCAAAAACTTCCCAATTCCAGGGATTTTTAGGTTCACTGGACTAATTACCGTAAAAATTCTCCTGTCCGCCGCGATCGCCGGCCCAAACACATCATGAAAAGGATTCGTGTGGTTGGCATATATTACATACCCCTTACCGCGCGCTTTCTTTAATTTCTCACGACCATGAACTTTTACCTGCCAATAGCCGCGCTCATACCACTGCCCAAAAATCCAAAACAAACGAAACAATATCGCCGAATACATTCTGACGAACGGATTACTCGGAATGAACTCATACCCCTCCGGCAGCCCGACCTTGATTTTCTTTTCCTGTTCATCAGTTTTGATCGGGTCATCTTCCTCCGAAGTATAATAAAAAACCCGCTCACTCTCTGGAATATCTTTTTGAAATAACTCTGCTTTTGCCATTATAGATTGCTCTTTAATTCTATATACTTTTCTAGTATATCATCATACTCAGTAATATTCAAAACTTCATGAATTTTTTCTATCTCAAACGGCTTTACTTTCTGCACGCGAAAATACGGCCAAAACTTAAAATTATTACTGAAATGATGTAACACCGTATCCTTGCGTGGCCGTTCTTCTTGCTCATTATATTTACGCGGCATCAACTTGCGACGACGAATTACCTTGTTCAGTGCCGCCTGATCTGCTAGCATCATCCATTTTTCCGCACAAAGTTTCGCCGCTCGCTCCAACATTTTTGTCTTACGACATTCTGTCATATTGAACAGCATCACGCCAGAGTTCATATAATCTTGCTTGAGAAAACTCCACTCGCGCTCTGACGGCACCCGCGCATCCACCACAGCCGTATCTTTTACACCACGTTTAACTAATCCATTGTAGTGATACCACCTACGTCCATAAATATCCAGCACCCCCGCCGCCTCGATTCCCTGCATATCTGTGTCATAGAGTTCGCTAATATCGCCGCGACAAACCACATCATAATCCATATATAATATACGGTCGCATTTGTCCAGCTCTGGCATTTTGTCCGCAAACAGCCGGAGCATTGAGCACGGCGTGAAATACGAACCCATATTCTTTTTTGGCAGATTCTTCACAAATACGTCTGTCGCATCAATTAATTTTACCGAACTCCGAGGGTTATATTTCTTAACTAACTTGTCCAAATAATCCGCCACCTCTATACGAAAAGGTTTCACGTTTTCGTAATTAATGGTTGCGATATATATATTATATATAGGTAGCGGCATTTTTTCGTCAACGACCATTTTGCCAGACTTCACATCATAGCGTTTTTGCCCGTTCATTAGTAGCGACAAAATCGCCACCAATACGCCGTCTTTTATTCCATCATCCCCACAAAATAATAAATTCATAATAATAAATTTGGTGCCCGAGATGGGACTTGAACCCATATGGTTTCCCATTCGATTTTAAGTCGAACGCGTATACCAATTCCGCCACTCGGGCACTCTATAATTATACCACATTTATGGCCAAACTATATCTTTAATACATTTTTCAAGACAAAGAACACTACGACCAATAAAATACTAAATGCCGCCGCCCATACGACGCCTTTGACATTTCGTTTGTTCTTCACGCCCACGATTATCGCAATCACAAGAGATGACGCCGTAATAAACATCGCCACGGCGATTAGACCTAACCCCAGCCCAGTCGGAAGTCCCACAATTATCGCTGCACCTGCACCCAACTTGTTCGCAAACGAAGTCACTTCACCCACTATTCCAATTATCATCAATGCTATCCCAGTCACTGTCATAATGACGCCAGCATTGATCAACTTCTCAGCCGTACGAATAGTCACATCTGGGTCGCTATAGAATCGCCATTTGCTTGGCTTCACCGGTGTAAGAAACGCCTTATTCTCTGGATGACCCTTCTGGGCTTCCGTATCACGATACGCCCTCAAGCGCTCCTCCTCAATGCGCTTGGAGTTCTCCCACTTTTTTTCGGTTTCCAAATCCGCCATTCAAACACCCGCCCGACAATTATCCTAGATATCTACACGCCTCAGTGGCCGCCACTGCACCATCTGCCGCCGCAGTCACCAGCTGTCGTATTTCTTTCGTACGACAGTCGCCCGCCACAAACACCCCAGGCGTGCTAGTCTTGCAGTCTTCGCCAGCAACTACGTAACCACGTTCGTCCAAATCTACCAAATCAGCAAAATTTCCAGTCGCCGGTACCCGCCCAATCGCCACAAAGACCGCCTCGGCATCTTCCGGAATTGGATCGTCATGGTGAATATGATAAACTTTGGAGGCAATATTTTGCAGATATTCCATCTCATGCTTGGCGGTATTACCACTCCCCACTACCACCACTGGCTTGCCTTTGTACAGCGCGCCATCACAGGTCGCACAATAAGAAATCGGGCGTTTGCCAGCATCTTGGGTCTGCTTCTCGCTGAGTTTACGCGGATCCGCTCCCACTGCCAGTATTATCGCTCCGGCAATATACTCATCATCCTCAGCCACCACCCTGAACCCTTCTGTGATTTTTTCAATTTTTTCAACGTTATCAAAATCTATCTCGGCACCGAGTCCCTCCGCCTGCTTATAAATCTTCTGCGAAAGTTCTGCGCCAGACACTTTAAAATCGCCAGGCCAGTTCTCAATGTTAATCGTGTTGATAATCTGTCCACCCTGCATTGTACTTTCAAGCACCAATACCGACTTACCCGCCCGGCTCACATAAATCGCCGCCGTCAGTCCGGCAATTCCCGCGCCCACAATAATTACATCATATTTTTTCATTATTCCTCACATCCCGAACTTCGTTCGTCCATTCGGTCGCCATCGCTACCCAGATCTATCTCACCCACGTTTTACTCCTACCAACTTCTCCAATTTCTTTAGCGGCATCGCGCCTACTTCGCGCGCAACTTCCTCACCATCTTTCAGAACCACAAAACACGGAATTGACGACACGCCATATTTCTCGGCCAATTCTTCTTCGTCGTCAATGTTGATAGACTTTACCGTAATTTCCGGATGAGCCTTTTCAAACTCCTCCACTACCGGCTTCATCATCTGGCATGGTCCACACCAATCTGCATAAAAATCAATTAATTCCATCAAAACTCCTTATATCAATTCTTTAATTTTGTCAGCAAAATCTTTTGGCTCGTCCGTTGGACCAAAACGATAAACCACCTTGCCATCTCTATCAACCACGAACTTTGTAAAGTTCCACTTGATGAAACCTTTTTCCTTGGATACTCCAGGCATCTTGGAAATCGCCGCCATCGCCATTTTGTTTTTCATTCCCTTCGGCGCTGGATCTTCGCTAATCTCCTCTTTCAAATAAGTCCAAACCGGCTCTGCCTTATCGCCATTGACTTCTACCTTTGCAAGTTGGTCAAACTTGGTCTTGTATTTCGCAGTGCAAAAAGCGTGAATTTCATCATTGTCACCAGGTGCCTGATGCCCGAACTGATTACAAGGGAAATCTAGCACTTCAAGACCCTTGTCGTGCAATTTTTCGTAAATCTTTTCAATACCCTCATATTGAGGCGTAAAACCACACCCCGTCGCCGTGTTCACAATTAGCAAAACTTTGCCTTTGAGCGAAGCCAAATCTAGTTCGCTCCCATCACGCTTCTTTACTTTGTAGTCATATATGCTCATAGTAACTCCTATTATAAATAAATTATACTATACTTTATTTATCACTGGAATCACAATTGGCGTATGCCCAGTCGCATCAAATAGAATATGCGTGATGTCCTCTTTGATTTCTTCCTTGAATACCTTCATTTCTGGATCTGTAGAAATAGATTTATCGGTCTTTTGTCTGAGATAATGCCGGATCTTGCCGATCAACTCTTCCGAATTGTCCAGGTAGATAAACGCGCGCGACACAATATCTGGAGTCTTCATCAGATGCCCAGTTTTCTTGCTGAGCGTCAGCACGATTACGAAAATTCCTTCACGCGAAATATGAATACGATCTTTCACTACCGCCTCGTGTACAGGCTGGTCAGCATCATCATACAACTTGTTTCCAGCGTGGATTCTCCCCGTCTTGCGAATTGTCTGATTCGGCATCAGTTCTACAATATCACCATCATCCGACACGATGATTCTCTCGCGCGGGATACCAATTACATTTTCTGCCATTTCGGCATTATGCTCTAGCATATAGAATTCACCGTGGTACGGCATATAATTCTTCGGTGCAAGTCTCGTTACAAAATCTACATGGTCCTCAAAATACGCGTGACCAGACAAGTGCAAAGGCCCAATATTCGTAAGGTGCGTCTTGCCGTTTTGGATCACCTGTGCACCCTCGCGGAGCAGTCCGTCCACCGTATTTACAACGTGCGGCTCGTTACCAGGAATTGGGTTAGACGAAAACACAATCGTATCTGTTGGTTTAATTTTGATGAATTTATGTGCACCAGTCACCATACGATTAAGCACCGCATTCAATTCGCCCTGCGAACCAGTACAAACTACACAGATCTTTTCATCTGGCAGTTTAATCAAATCTTCCATCTTCATAATCGTATCTTTTGGCACCTTGATGGACTTTGCCCGAAGTGCCACTTCTACGTTATTAATCATTGAAAAGCCCGAAAATGCCACCTTGCGACCACGTTTTGCTGCCTCTTTCAAAACCAACTCAATACGCGAAATCTGCGACGAGAAACACGAAATGATAATCCTACCATTTGCATAGTGATCCATTACGCGACCCAAGTTCTCGCCCACGTCATATTCCGAATGTGGATGCCGGCCAGGTGAATCAATATTCGTAGATTCGTTCACCATCAGCGTAATGCCCTCGTTTTTTACGATTTCGTCAATACGCTCGTAATCTGTCTGGATACCCATCGGACGTGCCTCCGCGCGCCAGTCACCAGAGAAATAAATCACTCCGTTTGGCGTACGCACCACGATCGCCGCATTGCCAGGAATTGAGTGCAAAGTATGGATGAACTCCACCGACAGATGCTCACTCACCTGAATTTTTTCGTGCTTGAACGGATCCACCGACTGATAATTCATCTCTGGCGCATCCTGAAGCTCCGACATTTGTTTCTTGATCATGCCAATTGTAAAATCAGTCGCATAAATCGGCACCAAACTACTAAATTTCGGCAAAAGATGCTTACACGCACCGATATGATCTAGGTGTGCGTGAGTGAAGCAAATCGCCTTCACCTTGGCCTTATTTTCTTCAAGGTATTTTACATCTGGAATCAAATAATTCACGCCAGGATAATCGTCACTTGCAAAAAGCACACCCATATCAATCACGATCATCTCGTTCTTATATTCTACGATGGTCATATTTTTACCGATACCAAACTCACCCACACCACCAATTGGGATAATCTTCACCGATTCTGCATCTGGACGCATGGTCTTCAATTTCGCATTCGTAATCTGTTCGCCATTATAGCCATTATAACGAGATTTATTTACCGGAATACCGATAATATGCTGCGTTGCCTGGGCATTCACATCCTGAGAAAGCATCCTCTGATGATGCACCATATCGCCTTTTTTCGCAGATACCGACAGATTTACCTTGCGTTTCTCTGCTTCTGCCTTCATTTTGGCCTTTTTTGGGCTCATTTGTGGCTGATTTGCTGTTTTTGCAGCCTTTGCGTTGGCTTTTTTGCTATGTGAGGCGTTTTTTGGCCCTTTTCCGGCACTTTTTGCTTTAGAGCCATGTGACAGCACCAATTTCTCATCTTTGCCTCCAGGGGCAAAATTTGAATTAAAATTACGCTTCTGCGCCTCTTCAAACTGTTTTTTAATGTCTGGTAACCTTTCTGCCCGCGATTTTAAGAGCCGGGCACGACGCTCTTCCTCTTTTTGATTCATAAGTTCCTTTTTTTATTACAAGTAAATTCGTTATCTCTATTATACCAAATTCCTTGCATTATTTCAACAAGTTTGCTATAATTAATGCATACTAACATTGACCGGCTCGCAAGAGGCGGTTTTATTAATTAAGGAGTACAATGGACACTTTAGATTTGAAGCAAATGTCCGCAATGATTGACATCATTGCCGAAGAAAAAGGCCTCCCAAAGGAAACCGTCCTCGGTGTGATTGAGCAGGCCATTGCTGCCGCTTGGCGCAAAGACAACGGCGACCGCGAGATGAATGTTCGTGCCGTCCTCAACACCAATACCGGCGAAGCCGACGTTTTTGTCGCTCGCGAAGTCATCGAAGAAGGCGTTGCCTACAACCCATCTACCGAGATTCCGCTAGACAAGGCCGAAAAAGGTGCCAAAATCGGCGATATCGTTGAAGAAAAATTCACCGTCAAGGATTTTGGTCGCGTAGCCGCTCAGACCGCCAAGCAGGTAGTCATTCAGCGCCTCCGCGAAGCCGAAAACGAAGCCGTAATGAGTGAATACGAAGACAAAATCGGCACCGTCGTTACTGGTCTTATCACTCGCGTAGAACCAAAAATCGTTCGCATTGACCTTGGCCGCGCTAATGGCATCATGCCACGCAGCGAGCAAATTGACGGCGAATATTACACCGTCGGTGGCCGCATCAAAGTCTACATCAAAAAAATCGAACGTAGCGACAAAGGTGCTCAACTTATCTTGTCCCGCGGCTGCGCCGAATTTGTAGAATACCTCTTCCGCCAGGAAGTTCCAGAAATTGAAAACGGCACCGTAGAAATCAAAGGTATTGCCCGCGAGGCTGGCCGTCGCACCAAGATTGCCGTTACCTCCAATACGCCAGGCGTAGATCCGGTCGGTACCTTCGTTGGCGGACGTGGCATCCGCGTCCAAGCCGTCATGAACGAAATCGGCGACCGTGAGAAAATCGACATCGTCACCTGGAGTGATAATCCTTCCGAATACATCCGCGAAGCTCTCTCTCCAGCCGAAATCAACAAAGTTGAAATCAAAGACAAAACCGCCAAGGTATACGTCTCTGAAGAACAGCAGTCTATCGCTATTGGCAAGCAAGGCCAGAATGTTCGCCTCGCTTCCAAGCTCACTGGTTATGAACTAGATATTGAACTCGTTCAGGCCAAAGCCAAAAAGAAGAAATCCAAGAACGTTGAGGACTCCCTCCTCTCCGCACTTGAAGAGGCTTCTGAAGAAGAATAAAACTTCTAGAACTTCACGATTAACCGGCTAGAAAACCGGGGAAATAGTGATGGAAAGCCGGTACTGAAATACCGGAAGGATTCCATCAAATTATTTCCCCGGTTTTTCTACCGCTGTGAAGTTTTAGAAGTATTATTCTATCATCAAAAAACTCTCCTTTCGGAGAGTTCCTTGACAATTTGGCACCTTCCTAGTTTCCCGCTATTGCAGTATAATCGGCGCTACTGGGCTTGACTTCTGTGTTCGGAATGATAACAGGTATTACCCCAGCGCTATGGGCACCAAATTGTAATAACAAGACGCCTTATTATTACTATTGATGTCCATAAGATGCATTGATTTTAATGACGTCTGGTGCTATCAAGCACCGGTTGCTAGTTACGTCTTCCAAGTTCTTTCCGCAACGAATTGCGACCAGAACTTGGAACATAAAAAGGCGATGGACCTATTAGTACTTCTCACCTCCACATGTTACCATGCTTCCAGTTAAAGCCTATCAACCTAGTCATCTTCTAGGAGTCTCCATAGGGAATTCTTATCTTGGAGTGG
>JAFWKY010000011.1 GCA_017514105.1 Candidatus Saccharimonadota bacterium | reverse complement strand
TCCGCGTATACTAGCAGCCACGCAGCGGAGGGACCTTCCGTCGTAGCGGTAGTTGCGGGCCGCCGGATATACAGCACCGGAATTGAAGATCAGGTTGTAAGCCTGCTTTGAGTCAACAGCAGTACTAGACCAGTAGTAGGCGAGCTCAGTAAAGGCGTAAAGCGTAGAGCCAAGCACGTGGCCGGAAAGGACAAAGTAGTAAGGATTAGTATTAATGAGCGTATAGCCATTAGGAGTGTAGGTAGTATCGGTAGAGCCGCTAAGGTCTGTGCCGGCGGTAAGGATGAAGAATTTACCCGCCAACTTCAAAATCCATCATAAATGGCATATCGGCGTATCCCTAGTTCATAACTGCTAAGTGACGCTAATCTTCCCTGCTCTTCAACGTTGGGAACGGTACTGCTTCTCTGCCTGGCACTCCCTCAAGTAACCAGAAGTTGCGCTCCGAATTTCCCCAACCACAGGCTGGTGGCATGCCATATTCTAGCATCTCAACGAAATCTCTATCTAGCATTTGCGCCTCTTCGTCGCCCGCATCGCGCGCAGCCTGTTGCTCTTCAAATCTAGACAACTGATCTAACGGATCGTTTAGTTCAGAAAAACCATTTCCCATCTCTGTTCCAGCAATAATCGGATGAAATCTCTCAGTCACGAGCGGATTATCAGAAGATTTTTTGGCAAGCGGCGACAGTGACAAAGGCTCCTCAATTAGCCAAAACGGGCCAGCGGAAGTTTTGCGTATTAGTTTCCAGACGTCATCAATCAGATGTGGCGTAGTGGTGCTTTCGAGTTTACGCACGAAATCTTCGCGCTTCAAATCTTTAGCGTCCCAGTTCTCAAGCAGTATATTGATTAATTGCTCGCGGTCAGGGTTGAATACGTCTACACCGAATTTATCGCTGAGCAAGTCGGCGTACTTTATCCGCGGCCATTCGCAGTCCAAATCAATATCAAAACCACCAACGTGGAATTGCAGAGTACCCCAAGTTTCTTTTGCGACGTACTTAATCATTTCTTCATACAGTTTCATACCGTCTTCGTAGTTCTCGTACGCAGCATACGACTCAAAAGCAATGTGCTCAGGCAGATGCTCGTCATCTACGCCTTCGTTGCGAAATCTCGGCCCGATATCGTAGACTTTTTCAAAGCCACCGCCAAGTAAGCGTTTTAGTGGCAATTCGTGTGAAATACGCAAATAGAAGTCCTCGTCCAGCGCATTCATATGTGTAGTGAATGGTGTCGCGTCCGCGCCGCCCGTAGTATGCTCTAATACAGGGATATTAATCTCTATAAAGCCATGTTTATTCATGAAGTCGCGTGTTGCCTGCCAAAACTTGCTGCGGCGCACCAATCTCTCACGTACTTCTGGATTTACGTTCATATCCACATAGCGGCGACGATAGCGTTCCTCTTTGTTAGTGAACTGCTCTGGCATCGGTCGCAAAGACTTTGTTAGTAACCTCACGAAATTTGCAAACACCGAAATCTCCCCAGTTTGCGACTTATCTACAATTCCAGTCGCCTCAATAAAATCACCGGTGTCCAGCAATTTGATGTCGCGCGCACCGAGCATGCCCGCTGGCGTTTCGTCGGCTACGGCTTTCATAAAGATCTGTACTTCGCCGAAATAATCACGCACCTTTAAGAACACCAACTTGCCAAAAGAGCGAATCGCAACAATTCTTCCCGCAATTGTCACTTCCTGACCTTGCTTTTCATCAAAATGATTCACGACATCAGAAATCTTCGTGTTGCGGGCACTTTTGGCGGGATACGGATCGATACCGCGCGCCTTCAGCTCTTCAAGTTTTTTTAATCTTTCGTTGCGATAATCTTCAAGTAACATAGAAGTATTATACCATATTTCCTTGCGCCGCGCCACTGTTGTCCGCCTGTCATTATTCTGTTATAATCATAAGTGATAAATGGAGGTAAAATGAGCGAAAAATTGCATTCCGATTCAGGTCCAGATCCGTTGTGGGATAGTCTTATCAATGTTGAATTTGCTGGCGCTAACTCGGCCAACACGACACCTGTTAACGAGACCAACGAGATGAATTCAGAAAAAGCCGACAGAGTGCGCGAAGAGTTACTAAGCACCGCAGAAGACTTCGCGCGCAATGAACGCAAATCTTATAATTATCTCGCAGAAGAATTGACTAAATCCAGCATCATCTTCCCGCAGAATAACAACCCAGTTGAAGATTACGGTGCGCTTTCGTCCAAAATTGACAGCAGTCGTTTTGCAGAAATCATTGGGTATATTGACGCAATCTCCGCGCAGGAGCCAGATAGTGCCGACGTTGCTAATAGTTGTCGTGACGAATATTTTAGGGCAACGAAGGCGAGAGGCGAAGCCCTGTTTGATGCTGCCAGTTATATCCAAAAGCATATCGCCTACACTGGCAACGAGAACCTAGACGGAGCCGCCCAGGTCTTAGGAAAAATCAAGCAAACCCTCCCAGAAGAACAGTTGAGATTGGCTAATGCGTATTTTGACTATTTTGATGACCCATCAGAACAAGCGAAACGCTCATTGGATAACCATGTGGGCAATTATGTCGCGTCTTTTCAAACTAGCCTAGGATCATTGTTTAGCACACTTCCTAGCGCATCCGCTAACAGCGAAGCGCTCCTGGACTCCGAGTATAAACTCCGTCAACATCTATCTTTGGGGTATGAAGATATCCATAAATTAATTATGGATTATTACAAACAAAAAACATCCGCCCGTGGTGCTCAGATAGAATTGCCACCTAGCCAAACGTCGCCCGCGAAGCCATCGTCGGACGAACTCCCGATAGACGATATCATATAAAAAAGAACCACCCTGCGAGGTGGTTCTTTCAAATTGCAATTATTATTTTATTTCGGCAATTTTTACTTTTTTGCCGTTAAATTCTACTTCTTCGCCGGCCTTGTGCCCAAAAATTGCTTTACCGATCGGCGATTCGTTGGAAATTTTGCCCTCCAATGGGTTTGCTTCAGTTGGCCCAACCAGTATGTATTCTACTTTGCGGCCACTCATATCCAACGAAACTGTCGCGCCGAGCGAAACTTTGTCTTTTTTGCCACCGCGAATAACTTTTGCATTCTTCAAAATGTCTTGGATTTCTAGGATGCGGCTCTCGGCCAACTTTTGCTCGTTACGCGCCGAACTATATTCTTCGTTCTCTGACAAATCGCCAAATGCGCGCGCCGTAGCGATACGCTCCGCAATTTGCGGACGACTTTTTATCAATTCATCTAATTCTTTTTCTAATTCTTTTTTGCCTTCTGCAGTCAAACTGATATTTTTTTTGATCATATTGATTCTCCACTACAAATAATAAAATCAACTTTTTCAAATATACCGCAATTTTTTTTGCGTGTCAACATTATTTAGTGAAAATATCTGCGAGTTTTACAAGGCGACTCTCTCCGCTAGCACGTGCGGTTATTTCCGCTGAATCTTCTGCTAGGGTTTTATCTGAAATAACGATGCGATAAGGAACACCGATTAACTCTGCATCAGCGAATTTTTCGCCAGGTCGCACATTTGCACGATCGTCATATAGGATTTCTTCTGAATGGAGCGCGTAGATTTCTTCCGCTTTTTTGGTACCAGAATCTCCAATCGCCACTAAATGATATTTAAAAGGCGCCACTGCTTCTGGCCAGACCAATCCCTTGTCATCGGCAAATTTCTCTGCGATTACACCCATCACACGCGATATACCGATGCCATAGCACCCCATATAAACCGTCTTTTGCGCGTTATTTTCGTCCGAAAACTTTAGCCCTAGCGGCTCTGAATATTTAAACTTCAATTTGAAAATATTTCCAACTTCGGCCGCTGTCTCTTCTGTCAAATCTTCGCGTTTTACGCCGAGATCCGCCAGAGTCTCGTCGTTTAGGACTTCTTTGTTCAACACTACGCTATAATCTGCATTATGATAAATCGTATCCTCGCCCACTGGCAGCAAAGTTTGGTACTCGTGTGAATACTTAGAGAAAATACCGCCACTTGCAAAGGTTTCATAAGTGTCACTACCTAGACCGACGCGCTCGTAGATTCTCTCGTATGCCTTTTCTACTTCCGCATAGAACCTATCCAAGTCTTCCTCCGAGGTATGAAAACTATACAAATCTTTCATCAAGAATTCGCGTCCACGCAGTATCCCAGATTTTGCACGAAGTTCGTTGCGGAATTTAGTCTGGAACTGATATATGTACAGAGGCAAATCTTTGTAACTAGAAATATAAGATTTCATCATATTTACCATCGGCTCTTCGTGTGTAGGAGCGAGACCTAATTCCCCTCCAGCCGCCAATTCGGTCTTGAACCAAATATCTACTTCCTGGTCGCTGAATCTACCAGTCTTTTCCCATGGTTCTGGATTCTGCAAAGCGGACATCAATACTTCTTCGCAACCAATAGCATTCAATTCTTCGCGAACAATTGACTTGATTTTTTCTATTACGCGAAGCCCTAGTGGCAAATAATCATAAACCCCAGCCATTTCCTTGTGGATATATCCAGCGCGAGTCAAGTAGGCGCCATTTTTTGCGGTTTCATCTTTTGGCGCATTGCGCAAAGTCTTAGTGAAAGTATGTGACATTCTCATAATGTTACAATTATACCACATTTCTCTGTTGAACGACTACAAACGCTCGCTGTATGGCGACCTACATACCTAGTACGTATAATACGTAGAATGCTACGCCGTTTTTGATCATGTGCGTTAGTATTCCTGCGTAAATTGTTCCGGTAATTTCCCGCAATACGCAAAGCACTACTGATAATGCAAAGACATTCACCCCTACATTCCACTGAAAATGTACCAAGCCAAACAGCAATGAGACCAGTACAATTGCCCACGGTGCCGATATCCGCATTCTCATCTTACCATATAGCCATCCGCGAAAAATTATTTCCTCTACCACTGGCGCCAAAACTACTAGTACCAAAAAGGCGATGATCCGCTCGCCAGGCGCCATATAGACGCTAAACCCCACATCTTGTGCCTCGCTAACATTAAACCATGGGAAAACTGTGAACAAGAGTTCAAAAAGCGCAGCGAGTAATGTACCGATGATGAAAGCGACTGGCGAAAGACCAATATCGGTCCAGGTCGGGCTACCTTTGAGGCCTAGTTCTTCCCTGCTAGCGACTTTCTGACTAGCACGTCCATTTAAGAAACGAAACTTTTTTGCTGCGGCGGGAGGTACAAAGATAATCAACAGCATTGCCACTCCGTATGACAGTAACGAGTAAACTGCGGTCCATACAGGCTGTTGTAGGGTATTACTGCCGAGAGCCAACATCATTAAGAATCCAATCGCAAATTGTGCAGCAACCACAGAAACAAACACCCAGACTAACATCAATATTGTATTTGCTACATCATTTTTTGTGGCCCGATGCGGAAGATTCTTGCGCGCTCCCTTGAGCCAATTTCTGCGAGTTTTTATGGTCTTTTTCATCTAAAAAAGCCTTATTACGTCAAGAATTGTTACGATAAACATCAACGCAAGAAGTACAATGAACGCCCGCGAAACGACCTTCTCCTCAATCTCCTTCGTGAGTCGTTTACGACGCAACTTGAAAATCGCCATGAGTAGCCATCTACCACCGTCTAACGCTGGAATTGGCAAAACATTCATACAAGCGAGAGAAATCGAGATCAATGCGGCAAGAAATGCGAGGTTGTTTGGTCCAGCAGCGGTGAAAGTTGGAAATAGTACACCGATAATTCCAACCGGGCCAGATACTGATTCTCCGACCTCCGAAATTGCCTCTCTGCCGGCATCACGCACCGAACCGTCAAGACTAAACTGCGAACCAACACCACTAATCAAATTCCAAATTAACTGCCCGACGCCCTTAAAAGTCTCGCCAGTCATCTGTAATGTGAGTCCAGCGCCCACAATCGGCGCCGACCAAGTAGAATAAGCCAAAGTTTGAGGTGTAGACATTGCTACCCCGAGCAGATACTCGCTATCTTTTGGGTTCAACTGAGCGTCCAAATGTAATAATTGTTCGGTCACCTGGCAACCACAAGGCTCTTGCTCACAGTTGCACTCCGCATCATCTGCGCGCAGTATGTCGTAGGTTACTTTTTCGCCAACGTGTTCGTTGTTGAATGCAGTTACGTCGCTAGCGTAGTGGAAAGTCGTCTCCCCACTACCAACAATTTTGTCGTCGACTTTAATTCCTGCGGCGGCTGCCGGAGAGTCCTCTAGAACTTCTGACACTATCACGTATTCTTGTTCCTTCTTTGTGTCGCTCGCAATCGTGAATTGATTATCTAGAAAAGTCGGCATCCCAGTCCACGCCAGAATTGTCAAAATCACAAAAGCAGTCAACCAGTTCATTGCGACGCCGGCGAATAGAATCTTAGTTTTCTTCCAAAAACTCGCGTTGCCAAAGGTGCCAGGTCGCTCATCCTCTGCAGACTCGCCATCCATCTGGCAAAAACCGCCAATTGGCAACCAGTTGATACTAAAAATCAACCCATCAGCGATAATTTTGTTTTTGCCGCTTTTTCCTTTTTCGTCGGCCTTTGTGGTTTTTTTGTCAAAGCCAACTGCTTTCGTAACGCTCTCTCTGTTCCATTCGGACTTTTTCAGTCTGCGCCACTTATGCGTCTTTGGGTCTTTGATCCAGGCAATCGCGCGTGGCGGAAAACCGATTCCGAACTCCAACACATTCACGCCATTGCGACGCGCAGCAATAAAGTGTCCAAACTCGTGCAAAACCACGAGGGCCATTAACACCAAAAGACCAACGATAACTCCAACGAAAATATCCATAAACTTATTATATCATTATTTGCCGAACCTGCGACTACGTTTGTTGTATTCTTTAAGAATTTTTTCAATATCTTCCGCTTCCATCTCTGGAAAATACTTTTTTAGAAAATAAAATTCTGCGTATGCTACCCGCCATAGCATATATCCAGAGATTCTTTCTTCGCCGCTCGTTCGCACCACCATGTCTAAATCTGGCACCTCAGGTTTGTACAAGTGCTTACGAATTGTTTCCGGGGTAATTTTTTCGCCGGCTGCAAGCGCTTTGTTTGCGGCGTCGGCAATTTCCTGCTCTCCGCCATAATTAAAACAAAAACAAACGGTAGTTCCAGTGCAGTTCTCGGTCAACTTTTCGGCCTTCTCGGCTAGCGACACGAGTTTTGGGTCCACGCGCTCACGCGAGCCGAGCATAAGCATACGAATGTTAGACTTTGCGAATTTTTTAGCCAACTTCAAGACCATAGATCTGGCGAGATCCATCAGATAGTTCACCTCTGAAGTTTCTCTGCCCCAGTTCTCGGTGCTGAATACGAAAAAAGAAATATAAGGTATCCCCGCCTCAGCCGCAGCGCTAACCAAAGTTTCTATTTTATTAAAACCTTTGCGGTGCCCTTCAATTTTTGGCAGACCATTTTCCTTTGCCCAGCGGCGGTTGCCGTCGGCAATAATTCCTAAATGTTTTAGTTCGCTCATACTAGATTTTCATGATTTCGTCAGACTTGGCCTTAAAGGCGGCATCAACCTTGTCCGAAAACTCCTTGGTGATATCGTCAATTTCTTTTTCGGCGCGTTTCTTAACGTCTTCGCCTAGATCCTCGGCTGCCTTAATGGCCTTGCGTGCATCTTCGCGAACATTGCGAATCGCAACTTTGGCCTGCTCTACCTTGGCGGATGCAGTTTTGACGATTTCCTTGCGGCGTTCCTCGGTTAGGGCTGGAATTGGCACGCGAATCACGCGGCCGTCATCGGCTGGATTTAGTCCAAGTGCCTGATCTGCGCGAATCGCAGCAGCGATAGCCTGAATCGTGGAAGGATCAAACGGAGTTATTACTAGTAAAGTCGCATCAGCCGCAGTAACATTTGCTACTTGATTGAGCGGCATAAATTGTCCATAGGCCTCTACCTTAATTCCCGCAAGCATATCTGGATGCGCTCTGCCGGTACGAACTTTCTTCATCTCATCCTGAAAACGCGCAATAACTTCTTCCATTTTCTTGCGATCTTCTTTGGTGTCAAACATAATAACTCCTTGTTTATTAAACTAATTATAACATAATAAAATAACCCCGAAGGGTTATTTTATTATTCCGTTACGCCGAGTTCAATACGTTTGAATTGGCGGACGGTGATATTCTCACCGGTTTTCGCAATTGCTTCTTTGATAAATTGCTCTACGGTTTTTGAGTCGTCCAAGATGTACGGTTGGTTCATTAGAACCTTATCGGAGAAAGCTTTCTTTACCTGACCTTCTAGGATTTTTTCTTTCATATTTTCTGGACCCTTGAAGTTTTCCTCAAGTTCCTTAATCTTTGCCGCTTTTACATCTTCTGGGATATCGGCTTCAGACACATAGAGTGGTGACATTGATGCGACTTGCATCGCAATTTGATGTACCAAAGTCTTGAATTCGTCAGTCTTTGCTACGAAAGAAGTCTCACAGTTGACCTCAACGATTGCGCCGAGACGGCCATCGTGGATATAGGCATCTACTAGACCTTCGCGAGTTTCGCGGTCGCCACGCTTTTCTGCTTTGGTCAGACCTTTCTTGCGCATTGCTTCAAGAGCCTTGTCAAAATCGCCATCAGCCTCCACGAGTGCCTTCTTTGCATCAGTAAGGCCTGCACCGGAGAGTTCTTTTAATTTTTTAATTTGTTCTACTGATATTTCAGCCATTTTTGTCTCCTTATTTTATAAATTGTGCGTGTAATTTTTCGCCACAAACGATAATTACTCACTGGGTTATTTCTTGCCTTCCTTGATCGCGGCTACGAAGTAATCAAGCATCAACTTGGTTGCCTTGATTGCGTCGTCATTGCATGGAATCACGTAGTCAATTGGAGTTGGGTCTACGTTGGTATCTGTGAGCGCGATAACTGGAATATGAAGAACATTCGCTTCCTTGATGGCGTTTTTGTCTTCCATCGCGTCAACCACGATAATCGCTGCTGGCTGTTCGGTCATCTCTTTGATGCCACCATAACGTTCGTTCAAGAGGTCAATCTCTTCTTGGAATCTCTGTACTTCAAGTTTTGAGTAGCGGTTTTCAAGTTCGCCACTAGCCATACGACGCTCCAAATCTTTCAACTTCTTGATTTGGCGGTTGACGGTCTCCACGTTGGTAAGAGTACCGCCTACCCAGCGCACAGTCACATAAGGCATCCCAACCGACTCGGCTGCTTCTTTGACGATATCTTTCATCTGCTTTTTTGTGCCGACGAAAAGAATTTTCTTGCCAGATTTAGCAATCTCGGTGAGTTTTGGCAACGCATTTTCCAATGCGTCTACCGTCTTTTCTAGGTTGATAATATGTGCATCCTGACGCTTGCTATGGATGTATGGCGCCATTTTTGGGTGCCAGCGGCTTGTTTTGTGCCCAAAATGAGCACCTGCTTCAAGCAAAGCCTTCATATCGACATTCACTGTCATAATATGATTTCCTTTCTCTTCCTTCTCGGGTCCCTCGCAATCAGGAAATCTCCCCGAAAAGTGTTTCGTTAATTAGTATATACCCTAATTATAGCACAAAAACTTGCAAAAATCAAGATTTTGTAGTAAAATAATCCCAAGCACCCACAGGGGTGTCGTTCTTTTACAGGAGGTGAGAATATGTCAAAAAAGAACAAACAGGTAACACAGCGTGTTAATAGTTCTCAAGAGGAAAAATCTGCAACGAACGATTCCAAAAAGCGCCAGAAGAATGAAGAGAAGATCAATCGTAATGTAAATCTGACGCCTTATGACGTCTTGTTCTTGGAAGATTTGGAGAATCGGCGACTTTGCTTGTTTGGAGAAATCAACACTGACGACGAATATGATGGAGAGGCGGGCAATTCCTCTATGTCTGAACTCATTATGCATATCATGCGTTACAATCGTGAAGACAAGGGTATTAAGCCAAAGGACAGAAAGCCAATTATGCTATATATCAATTCTCCGGGTGGCGATGTTATTGAGGGATTTGCGCTTGTTTCCGCAATTGAAACTAGTCGAACCCCAGTCTACACTGTAAACATCGGGCAATGGAGTTCAATGGCATTTCTGATTGGTATTACAGGAAAGAAACGCTTTTCTCTGCCGCACTCTATTTTCTTATTGCACGACGGCACAACTTTTGCGATCGGTAGTTCTACCAAGGTTCAGGACAAAGCGGATTTCAATAAGCGCTACGAAAAAGAAATAACGCGGAAGCATGTGCTGACCCATACCAAAATTTCGCGTAAGATTTACGAGAAAAATTTGCGTAAGGAATTCTATATGCTGACAGATGACGCGCTTGAACTTGGCGTAATCGACGAGGTAATCAAAAGCCTTGATGAGATTCTCTAATCCTAGTGGCCTGCGGGCCACTTTTTCATGCTTTACTTTTTTCGGCATCTCTGATATAATAATTGTTAATTATGAGTAAAACAGAATTACGCCCTAAAGATTATCGTGATGTCGTGTTTATGGATGAAGCCGCGAAATTTTCGTTCTTGACCAAATCTACGGCAGTTAGCGAAGAGACCATCAAATGGGAAGATGGCAAAGAATATCCATTAGTTAAGGTTCAGATTTCATCTGCTTCTCACCCGTTCTTTACTGGTGAAGAGAAGATTATCGATACTGAAGGACGCGTTGATCGCTTTAAGGCTCGCGCTGCCAAGGCCGCCAAGATGAAAGAGGCCCTAGAAAACAAGGCCAAGAAAGCCGCCAAAGAAGCCGAAAAGAAGGCTAAGGCTGCCGACAAGACTGAAGCGTAGTCTATAAACTTCAAATGGACCGCAAATGCGGTTCATTTTTTTATGCTCAATGTTGCGAAAAACGGGCGCCCTCGCAGTTTTGAGCGCCCGTTTTGTAGAGTATGATTATTTTTTAACGACGTTTCTTGGAGTTTGTCTCGGTCTTGTGATTTCTCGCCACGATCGCGAATCCGACCACAGCAAAGATAAAGAATATAATCAGACCAGTAATTAGATAATCTTCTTTGGAAATATTGAGATTTTGGAAGAACAAACCCGTATCAGGTGCCGGCAAGTAATTATAAAAGCGGTCTTTGGTCATGGTGTACATATAATCACCATTTTTGTCGTAAGCAGTGATGCTGATTTTGTAAGTATCAGTTTTGTTCGCAAAATCGCCAAATGGAATATCGATATCTTTGATGGTGCCGTCTGGGTTAATCAAATCTTTTGGATCATACTCAACTGGCCCATAGACGATATTGCCATCAGAATCTCTTACGACCACATCAAATTTACCGATTTCAGACGGTGCAGTTTCGCCAGTGTCTGGATCTGTTTCGGTCTTGAAATCCAAATCTACCTTTACGGAGCCGTCATCTTCGTCAGTTTCACTTACGTTAAAATTGAATGGCGAATGAGTAATGCTTATTTGTTCGCCTGGCACCTCAACTCCGGCAATTCCGATATTCCGCAAAGAAAAGATAAAAGTACCATATCCAAGTTCTGTTGTGTCATAATAGTTCAAATCGATTGGAGTAGTGGTGGTACCGGCAGCATAGTCCAAATTGTATCCGGCGTAGTTAGAAATCACAATCGGCTGTTTGTTCGTGCCATCAGAATTTTGCCCAATGAATGTCACATCAAGAAAAGACTTATCGGTACTATTGTAATCAATCGTAAAATCTGTACTATCATCAAAGATCACAGCGCCGTCGCTCGGCTCGATAATTTTGACATGAGGATTGCCATCCTCGTTGATTACTTTTACTACTATTGTGTCAGTGACGCTTTCGGTAGCCGCTGACGCTTCTGGGGATGGCATCACCGCCGCCATGAATGTCATAGCCGCAACAAAAGCCAAGCCTACAAAGCCAAAGATACGTTTTTGTGTGCTTCTCATACTCTACTTTCTTTTTGTTTTTAGTTTTTATTTTGGTTTTGTAAAGATCCTACTCCACTAGGATGCCGAACTAGAATTTAAACTTAGAACGGCGTTCTTTACGCTTCCTAATTGCCATTATAATCCATATGGTTAAAATTGTCAATAGTATAATTATCAAAACAATGATAGGCGCCGGCATAATTAATACCATTTTGTTGAAGGTTTCCTCACTTCCGCCGGCAGTTACCGTCCATGATACATTAAATAGTCCAAAATACGGCGTGTTTTCCCAAACATCAGTGACCTCGAGTTCGGATTCTGGAATGACCGATACTCTGGCCTTTGTAGAGTTGGCTGGCGTTTCATAGTAAGCAATGTTGAATATGCCGCTTACTTTTAGTTTTCCAGAAGCCGTAAAATCTACGTTTCCGTCATTTTTAACTTTGGAAGTACCACTGATCAAGCGCTTCTCTTCGCCTTCCACCATCGTCTTATCTGTAACGTTTAGGTCCGAAATGGTGCTTTTGATGATAGATTCGCCTTCTGCGCGACCATAGACCACCAAGCCAGGGCTAGCCTCTGTTTTGATGCCATTCGTAGTAGAATTTGAAAGCGTATGTGCGAATAATACTGCATATTGGCCGCCTGCTGGGATGCTTTCTGGGGTAGAAATACGATACTCTACCTCTACTGACTCACCGGGCTTTGCTGTATACGTGGCCTTCTTTGAGTATTCGCCGTTAGTATTTTTGAATGTGATCCAACGTGTAATCTGGGTATAGGTATTCTCGCGTGTGAACCCTAGTTGATAACTGTCTTGCGTCTCTGAATAAGTATATGAATAAGGCGAGGCATAGACCTCAAAAGTCATATCATTACCACCGTTGTTTGAAACACTGAATTTGTCATCATAGACAGAATTTGCTGACAATTGCAAAACTTTGTTTACCGGGCTGATACTGATGCTTGTAGCGAAACCGTTGCCCTGTTCGCCATTTTCCTCTCCTTCAGCATGCGCCGAAAGACCACAAAAACCTGTCCCAGCAAGTACTAATGCCGCAAACACAGACAACTTCGCAATATAACTCTTCATCTACCTCCTTTATATTTATAACCATTATATCACACATAGCCAAAAATCAATACACTTTTCAAAAAATTAGAAAATGTGATATAATAAGAATATGCGCCTGTGGTGGAATTGGTAGACACGCTACCTTGAGGTGGTAGTGGCCATATTCACGGCTGTGCTAGTTCGAGTCTAGTCAGGCGCACCATGAATTTAATTTAAAAGCCGGCATCTCGGCCTTTTTTCTTGCTCGCTCTATCAATAATAGCGCTTCGCAAGAAGAAAAGACCAATCTGTCGGCTTTTAATCTTAAATTCATAATGTATCTTGGACTAGACGAGAACGTAGTTCGGACGCCGTAGGAGCCGAGCAAAGAAGAAAAGCTTGCTTTTCTTCTTTCGAGACGACGCCCGGCGTAGTTTCTTCGCGCAGCGAAGAAACGAGTCTAGTCAGGCGCTACGGCGTCTTATTCTTCGTTCCCTTCACTGATGCCCAGTCGGTAACATCCACAAAACGATCCAGTGCAGTTACCAGACGTACATCATTTCCGAACGCACGCACGTTCTTGTTGTATATATAAGTCATATTCAGCTGATATAGCCCGATGGCCGGAACATCGCTCACCCAATAGTCCAAGAATGATTCGTATTTTTTCTCACGTAACTGCTGATCCATCGTCTCGCGTGCACCGATCAAAAGATCATCAACCAATGCGCTACGATAGTATGACAGGTTTAGCCCTGAAGCGGTCGCTTGGCTGGAATGATAATACGCCAATGGGTCTGGATCTGAGCCGAGTTCTATATTATAGACCAATATATCATAATTGCGCTTAGAGATTATATTAGTCAAAAACTCTTGGTTTTCAGCAAAAGTAGAAACGCTAGTTTTAATGCCGAGAGCCTCAAGTGATTCGGCAAGCGCCTTTGTCACCTCTGGCAAATAGCCAGAATTTACCGTAACAATGTTTAGGTTCAATTCTTTGTCTTTGGTCAATTCACTAATTTTGTTCTTGGCGCTCTCGAAGTCATATCCTGGCACTTCTGGATATTCGTCCAGTTGAATTTGCGACTTTAGCAAAGGATAGTTTAATGCCTGTGAATCACCGACAAGCGTGCGAATTTTCTCAATATCAATTCCCTGACGGATGGCTCTACGTAATTCCACATTTGACAAATCGCTGCGCGACATATTAAAGAATGCGTACACTCCAGCGTTGATGCTTGAGTTCTTTGTATAAAAATTCGCAGCAGGAATCTTCTCAGCTTCTGGGCCTGATAATTCTGCCGTAGCGGTAACCGAACCCGCTTTAATCGCGTTCGCTACATCTTCTTTCATTGCAAAAGTATGTACTGCGAAACTATCTAGCATCGGCCGGCCACGGAAGTAATTTTCGTTTGCAGAAAGAAAGACAACTCGTTCGTTTTCGTCGGTGGTCTGTATGGCATTAAACTTGAATGCGCCCGAAGTTACTGGGGTGTTAGAGAAATCATCTTCAATGATATTTTTGAGTGAAGCATCGTCCAGTTCGTGTTTTGGTACGACGGGAAAATTTAACGCCGAAATAAAATCACTATACTGCGATGGCAGAGTAAACACGATTTCGCCGTTGCTGCGCTCCTGCACTTTTACATTTTCTAGATTAGCGTCATAGATTGAATTGGCTGCTGGGCTCTGCAATATGTTGATTGTGAACATTACATCTTCATTCGTAATTGGCGCTCCGTCTGACCAAAACAGGCCATCTTTTAGTTTAAGGGTCCACACTCTACCGTCTTCGCTAACTTTCAGAGACTCTGCCAATCCCAGTCCAGGGTTTCCGGAGTAATCATTTTCCACTAAAGTAGCGAACATCAGTCTACTTAATACTTTTTCGCTGTTGGTGGTCGCAAATAATGGATTCAGCGAATTGACCCGTCCAACAGTCGCTTCAATGTAACTGCCACCGTCCACGAAAGTATTTACTGCATAAGAGTCTCCGAACCATACGGACTGTGCTACCGCTAACATAATCAGAGCAAAAACCATCAGCACCCATTCAAAAACTAGCAGACGAATGTTCCGAATGTGGGAAATCCTCTGGATGAAGTTTTCTTTGATATGTTCTTTGCTTTCTGCGCCAGCCTTTAACGACGCACGCGAAAACTTCTTAACAATCTTTTGCCCACGCTTTTTGAGTGTATGCTTCATATTATGCCGGAATAATTAATAGTCCCAAAATTGAACCTACAAATACAACTGAAGTGATAATAGTAGTGACGAAAATTGATTTTTCCAGACCACGACGCTTTGTGTTTAGTTCGCTAGAACTACCAAAACCTGCACCTAGTGATGCACCTCTTTGCTGTAACAAAATCAATAAAATCGTCAATATTGCTGAAACAAGTATAACTACTTCTAGAAAATTACCTAAATTCATAATAACTCCTGTATTCCATTATAGCGTAAAACAGAACTTATTTCAACATATTTTTGCGTTTCAGGAGAGAATGATAAGTAATAGCGAACCTGTGAGATTCTTCGTCGATTCGGGCAATTAATCTAGCAATATGTGAACCAGTTGGAAGTTCAACTGTTTCCAACGAAAAACTATCATCAGTCTTTTTGGGAACCACCAATTTTACGCCTGCTGATTTTGAATGATCGCCAGACTTATCTCTGCCAATCACAGGGATATTGTGCGGCTCTACCAACGGCAAAACCGCATTCACCTGGGTAGCACCGCCATCCAACACGATTAAATTCGGAAAATCCCATTCCGGATGCTTTAACCGGCGTGTAATTACCTCCTCCATGCTTTTGAGATCGTCATTTTTAGAGGAACGAATCTTAAATTTGCGATACTCGCTTCGTGCCGAAGCGCCGTTAATAAATGCCACCATGCTGGCCACCGTATTTGTGCCAGACTGATGTGAGATGTCATACCCCTCTATCCTGCGCGGCGGCTCATCTAAGTTTAGTAGACTCTGCAATTGCCGTAGGGCTTGGTCTGACGAAATATCCAAAAATTCCTTGTCCGAGAAGACGATTTTTTTCTTCATGGCCTTGAGACCAAACAACTGGTCACGTGCTTCGGCTGCTAGTTCGTAATTGCCCTTGGCTGCCTCATCTTTCATGGTTTTTTCTAATTCTTTTAGCAGTTTTTTGCGGCCGCCTTCCAAGTAACGGATTAATTTGCGTAGATTTCGCTTGTAGTCGGCCGGAGTAGTCTTGCCAATTTCAATTCCCGGCGTCAAACCCAAATCCGTATCTAGCGATTTTTTTCCATCATACGGTTTTACATAATATGGAAAAATACGCCTCAGGCTCCGCACGGCTTTTTCTATTACAGATTTGCCATAAAACGGTCCGATATAAGTCGCCTTATCGTCGAGTGGTATCCTGGTAAAAGATATATACGGCACCTCGGACTTCATGTCTATGCGCACATATGATACGGTTTTGTCGTCACGAAGCAGTATGTTCCACTTCGGCATATAGCGCTTAATCATCTCAGATTCAAGAAATAGCGCGTCCATCTCTGTATCTACCACAATCCAATCCGTATCGGCAATTTCCGCCACCAAGGCGGCGGTTTTTATGTCTTTTTGTGAATTCTGGAAGTACTGCCGTACACGATTTTTTAGTACTGCCGCCTTCCCTACATAAATTATTTCCCCAGAGGCGTTTTTATGAAAATAAACTCCCGGTGATGCAGGGAGTTTATTTAGTTTTTGTTTTAGCAAAGCGTTCATACTTTAATTATATCACATTTTGCCAAAATTGTAAAGTTTATCAGGCTATTGCTGTGGCTGATCTGCAGGTGGCACATCACCTTGTACCGTAGTATCGGTTGAAATGCCATACAAATCATTCAACATCCTGTTCATTACCTCATTAATTTCTAGGTATTCCTCTGGTTCAATAACCGAAATACTGGCAGGATACGATAAGTTCAAATCAGCGTGCACTGTAGCACCGTTCTTGAGTGAACTATCAAATACTACTCTAGTAAACAGATATTGGTCATTGACCTCTACGTAGACCGTAGGATACGACTCAAACATGTTCTTCACTTCATCGGTGGTCAAACCGTCATTGGTGGCGGTTCCTCTGACGCAGGCTAGCAACTCGTTCGCGAGTTCGTTGCCTTTGACTGCATTAACGAAGCTTGTAAAGAGATTTTCGTTGATGCTGATACGATACAATCTATCTTTACGCGCTGTGATAGCGAGATTTTCGGTAGAGTATTCCAAGAAAGGATTAGCAGCGTAGAGAGACCTGATATCTCCGCCATAATTAGGGAGTTTTGCCATCGTAGTGGTCAAACATTGAGCCGGGTTGTTTAGGATACTTGTTTCGCTAGACGACATGTTTTCTGCAGGAATCCGAATCCATTCCTCATCTATCGTATTGAACACGTCGGCGATTGCTCCGATATTGCCAAGCACATTTAGGCTATCTTGTTGCAAGGCGTCGCATGCTTCGCCTTCGCAAGTAGTAACGACGTCGGTAACTTCTTCAACCGGTACGCAGTTCGTTGTCCCGTCTTCTGAAGTTACACAGTTCTCGGCTGGAGACTCGGTTGCAAAGTTTTCAACTTTGAACCCTGAATTTATATTCTTGAGTGCTTCACCGACACCGCTAAAACGCAAGAACATCCCACTGTCTTTGGTGATCAATTCTTCAACGTCAAAAGTCAGTTCTGTCTTGTCAACAAAGCCAGCCGTAACTGTGGCGCTAGCCGTATTGGTGCCGTCCGCAGTATTGAATTGGCCGTTCAGGGTAATATCAAGCGCGTTTACGCCATTTTCTACCTGATCGGAACTTCCAGAAATAGTGCCGCTCACAGCGATGCTAGACGGAACCTGGCCGGAAAGTAGTTTATCAATAGCCATTGGCACACGGTCGTCTTTTGCGAATGGATTTAGAATCAAAATCGCAGCAACAGCGCACCCAATCGCCACCAACACGAGTATAATTGCAGCGACGATTAGTCCAGTCTTGCTTTTCTTCTTTTTTGGTTCAGCAGTCGCATCTGCAACTTGCGGTTGATCGGTGTTCTGAGAGAGTTGCTGAATAATCGCATCAGCGTCATCGCCCAAATCTGGAGATGTTACACCAGCATTGGCTACTGGCTGCGTTGTATGCGCAGGAGTACCAGGTTGAGGCGTATTAGTATTAACGCGATTAATTGGCGCGGAATGTTGGCCGCGGACCATCATCGGGTCCACTACACGTCCAGTATTATGCATTGCTGGATGCGGAGTGGCTGGCTTCGGTGCCTCTGGCGTCACCGGAGTCGGCGGTGTCGCTGGCGCAACAGGCGCGCTTGGTTGCGACGCAGGTTCAACCAATTGTTCGGCCGTAATTGGCTCAATGTTTTCGTTAGACGCTGGAGCCGTCGGGGTCGGCGGGACAGTCGCATTGTTCTCCGCAGCATTCACGTTGGTTGGCGCGCTAGGCGTCGGTGTGCTCGCAGGCTGTGGAGTTGGGTTGAGGGGATTCGGTGTGCCCTCAGGGTTTTCATTCATAAAAAACTCCTTAATTTAATATACTTATGTTTATTTTAACATAAGTTTTCAAATTTTGGTATAATAATGTTTATGGATAATTTTGTAATTTCTAATATTAGAGCCAGGCAAGTCCTAGATTCCCGTGGAAACCCTACGGTAGAAGCTGAAGTCTTTTTGGAAAATGGCGGCTACGGTCGTGCAATTGTGCCATCTGGCGCATCTACTGGTTCCGGTGAGGCACTGGAACTTCGCGATGGCGACAAATCTCGCTTTGATGGCAAAGGCGTTCTAAAGGCAGTCTGGAATGTTAATTCTAAGATACGTGATGTTTTAGTTGGCAATTCTTCCGAACAGCGCCTAGTGGATCAGATGATGTGCGAATTAGACGGTACTGAAAACAAGTCTTCACTTGGAGCCAATGCGGTATTGGCGGTGTCACTAGCGAATGCCAAGGCAAACGCCCGTGCGGCACACCTACCTTTTTACAGATATATTGCGGAGATATCAGGTACCACAGACGAAATGTCCATCCCGATGCCGATGATGAATGTCATGAACGGCGGCGAACACGCTTCTTGGGCGACAGATTTTCAAGAATACATGATCATTCCAGTTGGCGCTGGTAATATTGCCGATGCGGTCCGTATGGGAGCCGAAGTTTTTCATGCTCTAAAAACCGTGTTAGCAGAACGAGATTACCCTACTACTGTTGGCGATGAAGGCGGTTATGCACCAAGAGTTCGCAACGGCGATAACGAACCAATTGAGTGCATCTGTTTGGCAGTTGAGAGAGCCGGCTACGTGCTAGGCAAAGATATTTCTATCGCTATGGATGTCGCCGCAAGCGAGTTCTATGACACCTCGGAAGGCGAAATGGATCCAAAATTCGCCGGCGGCCGGTATGTTCTAAAAACCACTGGCGACTGGAAAACCGCAGAAGATATGATTAATTGGTATGATTATTTGTCTTCTGCTTATCCAGTAGTATCAATTGAAGATGGCCTCGCCGAAAACGACTGGCAAAATTGGCGCGACCTCACTGCCAGACTTGGCGGTCGTATTCAGTTGGTCGGTGATGATTTGTTCGTAACGAATGTAAAATTGTTGGAGCGCGGTATTTCCGAACAGGTCGCCAATGCTATTCTAATAAAGCCAAATCAAATTGGCACGCTGTCAGAAACTATCGATGCGGTACTTCTCGCCAAGAAATCTAGATATCGCACAGTTATGTCGCATCGTTCCGGAGAAACCGAAGATGTGTCAATTGCCCATATCGCCGTCGGTCTTGGCACTGGTCAGATTAAGACCGGTTCTCTTTCCCGGTCTGAACGTATTGCTAAATATAACGAACTTATTCGCATTGCCGAAACCAACTCGCAGTTGGGCCTAGTATCGCCATTCTAGTGTAATTATATTGTTGGTCAACACGCTACGTGACGGACTTGTCATTTAGAAACAAAATTGCTATCATAAAATTAGCACAACCGCTAGGAAATTGTGCTAAAGGGTTAGTAGATTAGGCTCTAACGCCTAATCTTTTTTCGGCTTCTGCGAAGACGAACGTTGAGAGTTATCCGTATATGCCATATAGACACACGAATAGTCATCAATGCTCCTTTCTTAAGCTTCTAGTGCACCTAGCATTACTGTTTAATGAAGCTCCACACCCGCGCAAACGATAATCCCCGCATCGCACGAATTATTATTTGTACCGTGTATTGCCAAACCCCACTAAACTCCGAAAATACAACCCGCACACATTATAGGCATAATGTAGAATAAAAAACAACCCCCTACCTATACTTGTGGTGAAAAAGTATTGCGTTTCTGGTAAAACCTTCATTCTACCACCGGCACAGACCTTAGCGGCTCTACCGATACTACCTACACTCTTAATGGCTATACGCTCATTAATACTAATCCTTACTACTTTGTCCGTTCCGGCCTCGTGTAC
>JAFWKY010000010.1 GCA_017514105.1 Candidatus Saccharimonadota bacterium | reverse complement strand
TCCAAAACGCTGACCACCGTTTTGAGCTTTACCACCAAGTGGTTGCTGTGTCACCATCGTGTAAGGACCCGTTGAACGAGCGTGAATCTTGTCTTCCACCATATGATGGAGCTTCAAAATGTGCATTACACCAACTGAAGTTCTTTCATTAAATGGTTCACCGGTCAAGCCATCATAGAGTTGAACTCTACCGTCTTTCGAAAAACCGGCCTTTTCAAGCTCACCGCTAATTACTTCATCCGGTACACCATTAAATGATGGGGTAGCCACCTTATAACCAAGTGCACGAGCTGCCATACCGAGATGAGTTTCGTAAAGCTGACCAAGGTTCATACGAGAAGGCACGCCCATTGGTGAAAGCACGATATCAATTGGCGTACCGTCTTCCATAAATGGCATATCTTCTTTTGGCAATACCCGTGAAACCACACCCTTATTACCGTGACGACCAGCTAGCTTATCACCAACGCCGATCTTGCGCATTTCAGCCACAAAGATTTTAATTTGCATTAAGACGCCAGCTTTTAATTCGTGACCTTGTTCACGAGTATAAACCCGGACATCCACTACTTTACCAGTCGAAGAACCGTTCATCCGAACTGAAGTATCGCGTACGTCTTTAGCTTTCTCACCAAAGATAGCACGGAGTAATCTCTCTTCCGAAGACAACTCCTGTTCACCTTTTGGCGTAATTTTGCCAACCAAGATATCCCCATTTTTTACTTCCGAACCAACCGTCACAATACCATCTTCACCCAAATGACGGAGTGAATGCTCAGAAACATTCGGAATATCTCGCGTCACTAGTTCTGGACCAAGTTTAGTCTCGCGCACTTCCACATCGAAATCTTTAATATTAATCGAAGTCAGAGTATCGTCCTCAACCAAACGATTTGAAATCACAATTGCGTCATCCATGTTGTAGCCACGCCATGGCATGAAAGCTACTAACAAATCTCTACCAAGCGCAAGTTCGCCATCATTAATTGAGGCGCCCTCAATCAGAGTGTCACCCTTCTTAACTTTTTGGCCGCGCACTACGGCACAGCGTTGATTATAGCAACGGTCATCGTTGGTTTTCTCAAAATGCTGCAACTTGTATTCTTGGTCACCGCCCTTATCATAAGTCACGACCACTGACACGCTATCAGCTTTTTTCACGACACCACTACCGGAAGCCATCACGAGTTGCGAAGTATTCTTGGCTACCTCCCGCTCAATACCTGTACCAACTACTGGATTATCCTGGCGAAGTAGTGGCACTGCCTGCTTCTGCATCGCGCAAGCCATGAGAGAACGGTCAACCCAGTTCTTTTCCACAAATGGGATTAAACCTGCTGACACACCAAGAATTTCCTTATGCGCAGCATCGATGTGGGTAACAAGTTTTGCTTCCACCTGAGCTGGTGCACCATGGACACGAGCCGAAACCCAATCCTCTACAAATTTACCATCTTTATCTAGCTTTACCGACGCATCTGCAATCACCATATCATTCTCGGTGTCTGCATCCATATAAACCACTTCATCGGTCACTTTGCCATTTTTTACAACACGATAAGGCGCTTCAATGAAACCATATTCATTGATTCGTGCATAAGTCGCAAAGTTTAGCACCAAACCTACGTTACCACCTTCAGGTGTTTCCACTGTACAAATACGTCCGTAGTGTGTTGGATGAGCATCACGTACGTCAAATCCAGCCCGTTCCCTAGTCAAACCACCAGGACCCATCGAACTTAGACGACGCTTGTGCGCCAATTCTGAGAATGGGTTAACCTCGTCCATCAACTGTGAAAGCTGTGAGGTAGAAAAGAATTCTTTCACCGCTGCGACGACTGGCCGCGAATTGAGCAACTGTGACGGTGTCACATCTTCTGGGTTAGCCATTGACATTCGGTCAAGAATATTACGCTGTAAGCGAAGCATCCCAAGACGGAATTGTCTTTGGACCAACTCGCCCACTAACTTCACCCGACGATTTGAAAGTGAATCAATATCGTCTGGCGCTTCTTGTGTATTATTCAAACGAATGATTTCTGAAACAATTCCAACGACATCTTGCATCTGCAAAGTGCGAAATTCTGGCTTATTTGGCGTATCAAGATTAAGTCTACGATTAATCTTAAAGCGTCCGACATTTGAATAATCATAACGCTTCGGATCAAAGAACATTCTCTCAATCATTGACTTCGCGTTTTCAACCGTAGCAAGATCACCTGGGCGAATTCTACGATAAACTTCCAGTAATGCCTCACCTTGGCTCGACGTCGTATCTTTTTCAAGTGTGATTTCGATGTATTTCTTCTCACCGGTATCAACTTGTTCAAATGCTTTCTTGATTTCCGACTTAGTCATGCCAAGCGCCCTTAAGAAGGTCGTTACTGGAATTTTGCGACGACAGTCAATTTTCACATTAATCGTGCCGTTTGCCGCTGTTTCAAATTCTAGCCAAGCCCCACGACCTGGAATTACCTTCGCGCCATAATAGCGCTTCAGGCCAATCGTTTCAGCGTTGAAAAATACCCCAGCTGAGCGAATCAACTGTGACACAATCACGCGCTCTGTACCATTGATAATAAAAGTGGCACGCTCGGTCATCCAAGGGTAATCACCAAAGTAAATATCCTGCTCTTTCTTTGTGCCAGTTACCTTGTTTTCAAGCTCAACAAGCACATGCAAAGGTGCCTCATAGGTCGCGAGGTTATACTTTGCGGTCTTTTCATCCTCTTTCGGATCTTTAAAATAATAATCTTTGAAACGGAGAGATAACTTTTGCCCAGTGTAATCGTCAATTGGATTAAGCTCAGCAAAAACTTCCCTTAGTCCGTTCTTGACGAAATCATCCCACGAATCCTTCTGATGTGCAATCATATCAGGAATCGGAAGGGCTTGATCGCCTTCGGTGAAAAACACACGTTCACCAGACTTCGGTTTTGTAGCCATTTTATCCTTTATTTATTAGTGTTTAGTATCTTTTTGACAATAGTCAGGACTATTGTCTCAGCGCCGAAGATTACTGTCCTGTCTCCCCCTGAGACTCGCCAAATCTCATAAGTAATAAAAACAGGACACACTACTTCTTATATATAAGAATAGCACACTTTTCATAAAAATTCAATACAAATCATCAAATATAACCAAACTGTGGCTACCACCAAAAAACACCCTAATTTGCTCAACGACAAAGGGCGCTTTTTAGACATATATAAACTCTCAACGGGAGAATTAATTATTTATAAGCCGACTCGCAGTTAGTTAGCTTATTTTAATTATAACCATTATAAATAATTTGTCAATAACTTTTTCAAACAAAAATCCACCATTTTCTGGTGGATTTCTGTAAAAAACATGAAGGCGAACACGCCATCTACTTTATATCAAACCTGCAATTAAATGTCAAGGTCATCAAGATCAGCAAGTTCGGCACGAGTTTTCTCGGCGAGTTCAGAAGTCTCACTGTCTTCTGGCGTTTCCCCGACCGCTTCTTCTGCGGTTTCCTCAGCCGGTTCTTCTGCTGGTGCCTCGTGTGTATTGTGCGTCTGGCGTTCGCCCTCACCGTCAGTGTTTACAATCTTCAAATTATAACGAGCGTCTTGCTTAGTGCCGAGTGCACGAAGAAGCATCCTGATAGACTGCGCAGTTACGCCACGTTTACCAATTACGCGGCCCACATCCTCTGGATCTACCGTGAGTGACAAGAGCACGCCTTTTTCGTCAATTTTGCGGTCCACCACAACTTTGTCTGGATTGTTGACTAAGGTTTTTACGATATATTCTACGAATTGTTGGTCAATAGTAGCCATATTTTCTCCATTTAAGTTTTCCTCTCTAATTATATCACATTGTGCGATTTTGCTTAACTTTTCCCTACTTGAATTTGGAAGAAAAATGTGCTACAATTATACAGATAATTAATTTAAGGAGAAATAATGCTAGCGATTCGCATGCAACGTAATGGCCGTACGCATTACCCAACGTATCGGATAATCGTCCAAGAAGCGCAGCGCCACCCACTCTCGGGTCGCGTCGTAGCTGAGGTCGGCAATTACAACCCAGCCACTAAGGCCCTCACTCTTAACAAAGAGTTGGTGGAAAAATACTTAACTAACGGTGCTCAGCCATCCAGCCGTGTAGCCTTCATCCTGAAGAAGAACGGCATCAAACTTCCAAAATGGTACAAAGAGGCTCCGCAGAAATCAGCCAAGGCAAAGCACGCTGACAAACTTCGCAAGAACCAACCAAAGGAAGAAACCCCTGCAGAACCTGCAGCAGAGACACCAGCCGAATAAAAATAGCCCTTAACGGGCTATTTTTACATGTTTTGCAAGTTTTTCTTGAACTGGTCAATTTCTGGGCCTAAAAGTTCGCGCAACTTCTTCACCCCGGCTCTCGCTGCATTTGTCTGCGCCTCTTGTTTTGAATGACCTTCACCGGTTGCGATTTTTTCGTCCTCAATATATAGCGCCACCACGAAATATTTATCGTGATCCGGCCCGCTCTCGTGCAAAGTGCGATAACGCGGCGTTACTCCCTTGGACTTTTGCGCCAACTCTTGTACATAAGATTTCGCATCACGCCAAGTACCCTCGCGGATAATATCATCCAACTTCGAAATAATGTGTTTATAAATAAAATCTTTCGCCACTTCATAACCTTGGTCCATATAAATAGCGCCAATTACTGCCTCAAAACAGTCCGCCATAATTACTTCGTGTGCGCGCTCCAGCCCGTGCTTTTCGCCTCGCGACAAACGCACCAAAGGCTCATAGCCAAGTTCATAGCCCGCCGCGCCAATTGATTCGGTACGCACCATCGCTGCTCTGAGCGAAGTCATAATTCCCTCAGATTCGTTATAAGTCCGATACAGATAGTCCGAAGTTACCATCTCCAAAATCGCATCGCCGAGATATTCTAGCCTTTCATTGTGCTCAATTTTTAGATTACGATGCTCATTTACATAACTCCGGTGAGTCAACGCCGTAACCAGCAACCCAATATCCTTGAAATCAAAACCTAGCCGCTCCCTAGCAAATTCCTTGTACGGCGTCAAATCTAAAGTTCCTAAAGTTATTTCGTTAACCATTTCTTCTCCTGGCCACCCGACCAATTATTTAATAATCACCAGCGCGAATTTTCTTCTTCGCAATCAGCATCAACTTTTCTATATCTTCATATTCAATTGCATTCAAAGCATCATTAAACGAGAACCACCTAATTCCGCGCATCCACTTTTCGCCTGTCGGCATTTCGCGCGCGTCTAGTGACTGCACCAGATAAATCTGCGTCGTCATCAACACCAACTTATCCGTTCGACGATATTTGAAATGAATTTTTCCCAGCCAAGAAAGAACCGAAAAATTTCTCAGGCCAGTCTCTTCTTCTATCTCGCGTCTAGCGGTCATTTTGGCCGTTTCGCCAGGCTCAATATGGCCTTTCGGAATCGTCCAACGACCCTTTGAGTCCTGAATCAGCAAAATCTCTACGTCTTTCTGATCATGCGTCAACCGAAAAACAATCCCACCAGAAGTTGGCTCGCGTACGATTTCTTGAATCGCGGTCTTTTTACGAAAAACCGACGTAAACTTCTTTAACGGTGAATCTTTGACTTGCTGTTCCGTCGGCAAAGCCTCCGGGACTTTAAGCGTTCTGCGCGCTGTCGGCTCCGCCTGCATTGCCTGTGGCCTTATCCCCGGTCTTACCCTCTGAGGCATCGGTCGATTCAGGCTGCGCGGACGATTCTGCGCCGGCCTTGACGGCTTTATCTTTTGATCCATTATTATGTTCTTCTACAATGCCAAGTTTGCGATAAGCAGTTCCAAGCACGCCATTAATAAATCGTGACGAGTTATCAGAACCAAACGCTTTCGCAAGTTCTACGGCTTCATTAATTGCAACTTTCGGCGGAATAGTATCACGACATTCCGAAAGTTCGTATAGCCCCATCCTCAGGACATTTCGGTCAATAGCGGCAATAGAACTAATCGGCCACTCTGGCGCCATAGGAGTGAGCGCCTTATCAAGCGACTCAAAATTCTCAACGACCTTATGCGCGAGATTATAAACAAACTCCGTATCCCCCAGCGCCTTTTCATAAGGCTCAATGTTCTTCGCTATTATTATGTCCAAATCGACTTCTGGGTCCGCTGCGAGGGTTCTCAGTTCGTATTCGTACAAACTTTGTAAAACAATTACTCTACCTAAATGTCGATTGCTAGCCATACGTTAAGCTTCTTTACTTTTAATAGTTTTTACTTTCAAGTTTGGGGTCTTTTTCTTGGTTTCAAAGACCTTGACAGGTGATGTTTTGTTAACTCTACGAGCAAGTTTCAGGCGAAGATGACTTCGGCGAAGTCCAGTCTTGCGTGGGCTGCTCTGTTTTTTCGGTTCAGGCATTTTACTCCTTTAATAATACATAATTTTACCCATTGTACCACCAAACAGACCAAAAATCAAGTAAATCTCTGACTACAGTTCAACCACCAAATCACCCTGACGCACGATTTCTGGCTTCTCCCCCGTCAAATCCACTATCGTTGACGGTTTATGCCCAGTAATAGACTTCGGTGTACCACCCCGCGGGTTCGCCGAAGTCAAGAGCAACGCGCCAGTTTTTGGCAAAATCTCACGAAACAGCGGATGGTTCGGTATCCGGATCCCTATCGTATCATAATGGTCATAATAAAAATGATGAAAATCAGGATTTTTTGACAAAATCAAAGTAATTTCACCAGGGATATATTTATCTATTAGTCTCTGCGCCTGCTCGGAAACCACTGCATACTTTTTAATCGCTTCCTTGCTTTCCGGCACCAACGTAAACACTTTACCAGAATCGTAATCACGCTCCTTAATACGCATTAGTTCCCGAATGCCGCTCTCAGAACTGAGCGCCACTGCATAACCTTCCACAGTCTCTGTCGGCACAACTGTTACTTTTTGACAATCCATAAAATATATTATATCATAGTTTTATGAAATTGATTCTTTCTTTACACAACATCCGTTCTTGTTATAACGTCGGCGCGATTCTGCGCACAGCCGAGGGCTTTGGTGTGTCGCAAGTGATTTTATCTGGTTACACTCCCAGAGTGCACGACCCCAATCTCCTACCGCATCTCCGCGACAAACTAGATCGTGAGATTCATAAAACCGCTCTCGGCGCCGAAGACATGCTAGACATTTATTCGTCTGATGATATAATTTCAGAGTTAAAGAACCTACATGATGATGGCTGGCAAATCGTTGGGCTAGAGAACAATATCTCCGACGTACCTCTGTTTGCCCTCAATGATTCCGCATTAAAATCTGCTCTCAAGGACAAAGTCGTCCTCGTTCTCGGCGAAGAAGTCTCCGGTATAGATAATTCACTATATGATATAATAGACCTGTTCGTAGAAATACCAATGCGCGGCCAAAAAGAGTCTTTCAACGTCTCCGTCGCCGCCGGCATTGCAATTTATGGTATAATGAATTCATGATCAAAGTTTATACTACACCCACTTGCGCTTATTGCCACGCTCTGATGGACTGGTTGGATAGCAAAGGTATCGCCTACCAAGAATGTGATGCCACCAAACATCCAGACATCACTTCCGTCCCTGTCACCGAAATCAACGGCAAGCGCATCCTCGGTTTTGACCGTCCTGCCATCAAGCGCGCTCTAAAGAATCTCTAATCTTTTTTGCTTCAAACAGCACTGTTGGCACCGCCGGCGGCGGCGTAAAATCTGTCGGCCTGAGCGGCAAACGAATCTTTGTCTGATATTCACGAATCAGCGCTCGTCCAAGTTGTGATGTATAATGCCTATCCGTATTGAGCAGTTTCAGGGCGAACTGTTTTTGCAGTATCAAATAAAACGCCTCCGGCTGATTCTTTGCCTCTAGCAACTTATGTACTATTGCCGAACTCAGATGAAACGGCGGATTTGAAAAAACTTTATACGGCTCGTCTGGCAACTGATATTCCAGGAAATCTTGCTCCACCACCTCTACACTATCACAATTGCGGCGCGCTAGATTCTCCCGCAATTTTGTCGCCGTTTCATGGTCCGGCTCTATCGCGATTACCTTCCGTACTCTGCGCGACAATGCGCTCGTAATCACACCCGAACCCGCGCCAATCTCTACTACCAAATCTCGCTTCTTTAGGTTAGAATGACCGATTAGTACCAGCGCCAACCGCGGATTTTTCAAGAAATGTTGTGATAGTAGATGTTTGCGCATAGTTATACGACAAGGTTAAGTAATTTTGCTCGCGGCACAAAAATCGCTTTTTTCACGCCATCAGCGATATATTTCTGAATTCTTTCATCTGCAAATGCGAGTTCTTTGACTTTTTCTTCGTCCGCTGCGTCATCTGCGGCGATATTAAGTTTCGCACGAAGTTTACCATTTACTTGTACGACAATTTCCACGTTCTCGGCTACCAGATATTTTTCGTCCCACTTCGGCCACTCGTCATCCGCCTCTAATCTCTCCAGCATTTCCGAAGCCAAATGCGGCGCAAACGGTTTTAATAGCTTCGCCAGCACCACGAGATCCTCGGTCGTCGCACCGACCTTATATAGTTCGTTGACATATTCCATGAGCGCTGCCACCGCCGTGTTGAAGTTGCACTTGTGGATGTCGGTTGTCACTTTCTTGATGGTCTTGTGCCTGATGATATCAGTATTAAGTTCCGGGGTATTTCGGAGCGCGGCAGCGCGAGAGATAGCGCCGTCCGCCCGTGGCGACGGGCCGGACGGACGCGGCCCCGGGACTAATGCTGATGTCATCAGATTATAGCACCGATTAAGAAAACGATACACGCCACCCACACTGCGCGGGTCCCACGCGGCGTCTAGCTCCACCGGTCCAATAAACATCTCATAAGTTCGGAGCGTATCTGCGCCATACCCATCATTAATCACGTCTAGCGGATCAATTACGTTGCCCTTGGACTTGCTCATCTTCTTGCCATCTGGTGCGTTGATGTAGCCATGATAAATTAGTTTCTTGATCGGCTCGCGGAACGGCAAAAATCCTTCATCTGCAAAAAACTTGCACCAGAATCGTACATATAATAAGTGCGCTACAGCGTGGTCAGCACCCACGTATACATCCACTGGTTCCCAATACTTTATCGCTTCGGGATTCCAAGCGTATTCTGTATCGTGTGGCGAAGCATAACGCCAGAGATACCATGACGAACACGCATAACCGTCTAGTGTATCCGTTTCGCGCGTCATTTCTTCCATGTGAGTTTCGCCCGTCTTTGGGTCGGTCACCGGAATCTCTACTTTCAACCAATCCTTTGCCTTCGCGAGTGCAGAGCGACCAGAATTATCTGGACGATAATCATCAACCTCTGGAATCATTACAGGCAACTGATCTTCCGGAATCGGATGCGGGTTACCATCCTTGTCATAAGCAATCGGAATCGGACAACCCCAATAACGCTGACGACTGATCAGCCAGTCACGCATCTTGTAAGTCACTTTCGGCGTGCCATACAAATCTCTATCAACCAATTCCGCTTCCACAATTGGCAAATCAAACTTCTCTGCAAACTCGCGGTCACGCTCATCATAGGCCGGCACCGCCATAATCGCACCCGTGCCATAGCCCGCCAACACGTAATCTGCCACCCAAACTGGAATCTTCTCCTTGGTCGCCGGGTTTATCGCATACGCACCGGTGAAGACACCGGTCTTTTCTTTGTTCTCTTGGCGTTCTATCTCGGACTTCTTCAACGCGTCTGCCTTATATTTCATCACCGCATCACGGCAGTCATCGCTGACGATATATTCCAGCCCAGCATACTCCGGCGCCACCACCAGGAACGTCGCACCCAGAATCGTATCCGGCCGTGTCGTAAAGACTGTGATTTTGCGAGAGCCAACCGCGAACTCTATCTCTGCGCCTGCGCTCCGGCCGATCCAATTCTTCTGCATCGTTCTGATTTTCTCCGGCCAGTCCAACGCATCAATCTCGTCCAACAACTCGTCAGCATACTCAGTGATTTTGAAGAACCACTGCTTCATTTTCTTCTTTTCTACCTCGTGCCCACAGCGCCAACACTTGCCGTTCTCTACCTGCTCATTCGCAAGCACCGTCTGATCCTCCGGGCACCACCACTGATACGACTCCTTCTGATAAGCCAGGCCCTTCTTGTAGAGTTGCAAGAAGCACCACTGCGTCCACTTGTAGTATTCTGGGTCAGATGTATTTATCTCGCGCGACCAGTCTATCGCAAATCCCAGTCGCTTCGCCTGCTTACGGAAATTCGCGATATTCGTCGCGGTCGCCGCCTTCGGTGAAACACCAGTTTTTATCGCATAATTCTCCGCCGGCAAACCAAAGGTATCATACCCAAACGGGCGCATCACATTCATCCGCTGCTGCTCATAAAATCGTGTCAGGACGTCCACGATAGTAAAGTTACGCACATGTCCCACATGAAGCCCAGCACCAGACGGATACGGAAACATCTCTGCGAGCATCATCTTTGGCATACCAGACTTCTCTATCGCCCGATATGGCTGCTCCGCTTCCCATTTCTCTTGCCATTTTGCTTCAATCTTCAGTGGTTCATATCTATCCATAATAATATATTATACCATACAATAGACGATAATTACTCCGTTCAGGCAGAATTGCCACCCTTACGGGCACGAAGACCCGAAAAGACCTTGCCCTAATTAGCGTAGCGCGATAGAATTTTTTGATCTATATCAGACCAAAGAGTAGACTCAACTGAACATTTTGCACAGCGTCGTCACTGGCTCTTTGGCAATTTCTTTTTGCCTGCTAGTTTTTTTTTCCGGGGTATTTTTGCCACTCGCCGGGCGTTGGCCCGGCTCGTTGTCAAAAATACTAGTCTGGAACACATTATTTGCTTTATTTTTATTCATCTTACCATTTTCTTTCTATCATCCAGCCTTTCAGGCTGGATGATAATTCCAAGTTAGCAAAATTCGGAAAGAGAGAGGAAGTAGCTCGTCCACTAAACTAAGCAACTACTTGAGCAAGCAACGTACTGAGATACCGTCGTAGCGCCAATCGCCGCCCTGGAGGCCCACGCCGGATGAATAGACGTCGACGAAGTACATGGCGTCCTCATTTTGCCACGTAGAGGACCAGAAATAGCCGTCGCCGCCCTGAGCGTAGGCCGAGCCACCTTCGAAGCCGCCAGAGAGGGGAGTAGAAAGGTTATATTGGAAACTATCAGTGTCTGTTGCTGTTTGATTGTTATTATATGCAGTTAATAATGCTTCGTATTCTCCACGCCATTCTCCACCAGTAGGCATTCTCCAGCCAGCAGGGCAGATATCTTGCGAGGCGTTTGTGTCGTCCGGAGCAGCACCTTCGTCATAGCAGTATGAACCCGCAGATGCTGCACAGTAGTTATAATAGACACCTATTTTGCCAGAACCAGAACCAAAAGATATAGTAGCTTGATCTTTGTAATCTGCATTGGCTTTGGCTTGGTTAAAGGCATTTACTGTATCGCCCACGGCCCAAGTAGCGAAGCCAGAAGAAGCGTACTGAGCTCCTGCGGTTCTGTTACCGCTGCGGAGGCTAGTGAGAGAAGTTGCGGTTGCGTTAGTATTGGATGCGGTAAGAGCATTACGAATACTTTCGTTAGTGAGGTCTAGGCGGAGGTTATCTAGCAGCCAACATTTATTATCTGCTAGTTTGCCTACTAGGTAGACTTCATTATCACGGGTATCTAGTAGCTCTATTGTTGAGCCCTGCGCCAAACTAGAGCATCCATTCCAATTTTGCATTAACGTTACGTACTTACTTGTTATGTTTATGGTAGCAGTACCTGCGCCTACAGTGAACTTATTGCCATTCAATGTACCTGCGCCAGATGCCTTAGTGATAGTATCGGTTCCGTATCCAGTAGTATGGGTTGGTTTAATGGTATAAGTACCCCCAAGTTCTAATGGAATCGATGTGTTGGAAGAAGTTAAAGTTCCTACAACGCTTCCCGCAGAGTCAACAATATCTACACTCGTTACGTTATTGTCCCACGTGAAAGTGATAGACTCTTTCTGTGCGAGCAAACAACGTACTGAGCTGACGTACTTCCGATCGTCGTCAATGGCTGAACCCACGCCGTCCGAAGCGAAGGCGAGGTAGTAAGCGTTATCCGTATCGGAGCCCGAAGTAGCCGACCAGTAGAAGCCGTCCGAGCCACCGTAGAACGAGACTTGGTCGTAGCCGCCAGCGAGCAGGAAGTTCGGCACCGTACCAGGGCCCGCCTGGGTATAGAAACCGTTGTCTGATTCATCTGTACTGGTGGTACTATCCAGACCATATTGATGGGCTAGAGTGTAGAAATCTGCGGTTTGCCAATCAGTTGCACTTGTACTATATGCTGTTGGCAGCCTCCAACCTTTTGGACAAATGCTATATGGAGCGTCAGTATTGTCTGTGCTAATAGTTCTACCAGAGCCTAGAGTAGCTGCATCCCATGAATAGTAAGAGTAGCATGGAGTATTCTGGCCACTAGCACCACAATTAGTCTTATTGCCTGAATTATTTACATAGGAATAGTTATTAGTATCAAAACCTGAAGTAGAAGAGGCTGGAAGAACGATAGTATCACCAGTCTTAGTGAGGTTATTGCTGGTAGTGAAGCTGCTAATATAACCACTATATACATCTGTGTCAGTTGCTGAGAGGGCTGTGCCACCGGCAAGGTTGAGGTTCTCTAACATCCAGCATTTATTGTCTTTGAGTTTACCTACTAGGTATATTTCACTATCACGGATATCTAGTAGCTCTATTGTTGAGCCCTGCGCCAAACTAGAACACCCATTCCAGTTTTGCATTGGAGTTACGTATCTACTCGTTATGCTAATAGTAGCAGCACCTGCGCCTACGGTAAACTCTTTGCCATTAAGTGTGCCTGCGCCAGAAGTCTTGACAATAGTATTTGTTACATGACCAGTAGTATGGTTTGGTTTAATGGTATAAGTGTCGCCGCCGGCTAATGTTAAACTTTGTCCACTACTTGTAATAGTGCCTACTGTATTACCATCAGAATCCAATACCGCTATGCTAGATACATTAGAATCTTTATTAAATGTGATGCTGTAGCCTTGTTGCCAGACGGCATAGAGGGTCTTGGTTTCACCTTCATTGCCTGGCATATTAGACATTACTTCTGATTCGTCAGTGTATTCTACGTCGGACGGGAGACCGCCGCCAGCTGTAGTCTGAGTGGAGGACCAACCGTGAAAAATAGCATTTGTGCTAGTAGGGGTAGCATATTCGCCGGATGCAACGGTACGTTCAGTACCAGTACCAGTACCAGTAATAACAGCGTAGTAGCCGTAAGAAATTGCATCACTTTCAGCATAATCATCAGTTACAAAATGAATTTTAATAGTATCTGAATTAATTGGATTTCCGCCATTGTTCCATAAGTTCCAGGTGGTATATGACGAAGTATAGCCTGACTTATTGCCGCCGAGTTTGCCTGTAAGGTTGCCGTTGGATCCTATGGTGCCATCATTACTACTAGACGGAACAGAATCTGCGCCTGCGTATAGTGTCACCCAGTCATAACTTACGCCTTCAGTATCATAATATAGTGAGACATCTACACTACTAGCGCCCTCTATTGTGGCTTCTTTCGTCTGGTCTATATTGATATCACTATTGCCGGTGGCAATACCGTTATCATTTACATTGTCTGAATGCAGAGTCTTAGTCACGGTTTGTTGGCTAGTAGTAGAATTATAATTCACATTATTCATTAATTCACCATGTTCATATGTGAGTCCATTACCATCATACTGGACGCAGAGTTTAGTATTATCACAGGTAACTGGAGTGAAGTTAGATACTGCTTCTATTACTAGATTTTTACTATATTCACCAGTAGACTGTAGATAGTCTGCTCTGGTACCTAGAGCTATAGTGTAGTTATTAGCTTCATTATTAGCTGAGCCTGTAACATCCAAGGTAGTAGCTTCAGTAGTTGGTGATTGGATGAAGTTAGTATTTGCTGCAGAATTAAGTTTACTTGGTTTATATCCCCATTTACCATTATATGAAACATTGTCAAAGGCAGCTGAAGAAATGGCAGAAGAAATAGATGCGAGAGTTTCACTACCATTTACGAGATTACCAGTATCGTCACTCGCAGAGATACTTAGAGTATAGCCAGAAGCACTAGTGGTAGATACAGAAAACTTGGCAGAAGTAGCATCAGTTGACTCTGCGAAGGTGCCATTAGCACTATTTACTGCTAAATCTACAGATGCAGTACTATTAGTAAAGGTCATAGTGATTGACGGGTCTGAAGAACCGGCGGCTTGTGCCTCCTGCTCGCCATTGCTTATGATTGGTAAGTGTATTGCAATGGCGAGCAGGGTAAGGATAACTCCAGACGCAAACGCTACGCGATTAAACAAGTGATTAATTTTGATATATTGTATGACCTTCATGCTT
>JAFWKY010000009.1 GCA_017514105.1 Candidatus Saccharimonadota bacterium | reverse complement strand
TGGTAAGTGTATTGCAATGGCGAGCAGGGTAAGGATAACTCCAGACGCAAACGCTACGCGATTAAACAAGTGATTAATTTTGATATATTGTATGACCTTCATGCTTACCTTCCATGAGTTATATTGTATTACCCTGGGGTGACTTAACAGAAAAGGCACCACAAGGGTGCGATCCACAATTGCCGGACAGCAGAGCTACCTGACTACTTGAGGCCCTTATGATGCCTTTACTGTAGTCATGTGACTCTGGTATACAAATAATGTGCTGTCCTATTACAGACAATTGTGAATCGCTATGGTTTTATTATACGTCATAAATTAAATGAGCGCAAGGGTTTTGTGTAAAAACGACAAATCTCGTAGACGACGAGTCACTAATTCTGCTCCGCAGAATTAGTCCGTTTCTCCTCGCTCGGAATAACCAGAATTGTGATTCTGGTTATTCCCTCGCTTCGTCGTCCGGGCGAACTTACGTTCGCGACTCGTCTAAATTCATCATGGAATTAAAATAAGACCCGTAGGGTCTTTTTTAATTCCATGGCGGATCCGACGAGACTCGAACTCGCGACCTCTGCCGTGACAGGGCAGCGCTCTAACCAACTGAGCTACGAATCCACTTGGTAAGATAATTATAACGCACTTTCTACAGAAATGCAAGAGTTAGCCTGGAATCTTGAAAGCATCTGGAGCAGAGACTGGTGGTTCTGAGGATGGCGGAGTGGATGGCTCTGGGGTAGTAGGCGCGACTGGTGGTGGAGTTGGGAGAGTTGGCTCTGGCATATCCGTAGGAATAGGTGGAATTGGCGCATCGGTAGATGGAAGCGGTGGCTCTGGTAGTGGAGATGGCTCGGACGGGGCAGGTGGCATTTCTGGCGCTGGCATGGCGCTATCTAGGCCAACTGGTGGCATCGGCGGTGGTGGCAAAATCTGTCCATCATTGGCTGGCGCATAGTTAATCTCTGGAACGCCGTTGATTTCTGGTGCAGAGGCAACATCTGGAGCAAATGAAGCTGCTGGGTTTGGAATGGATGCTGGAGCCGCTGGCGTAGTTCCCTGCGCGTTTGGTTCGGACGAGGCGGCAGCGGATGCTGGGCCTTCGGCGAGTGCTTCTTCCAGCATTTTGCCGTATTTGCTGGTATCGTCTAACAAATCATTGGCCGCAAAATCTGCTGGTGGAGCGATAACTTTCTCCTTGGTATTGGCTATGAAGGAATTATCTGCTTCTGGCTCGGATGGCTCTGGCGCAGAAACTGGCGTTGGCAATACCGGCGTGGTCGGCATGGCGGTGGCAGATGGTGATGGCATATCGTCAGTTAACTTTGACAGTTCTACCGGTGCAACCTTGGCATCTGGAGTGGTTACAGCACTAGCGGAGGCGAGGTTTGCTTCGGCGTTCCTCAGTTCTTCTAGGAGAGAGTTGTCGGCGGCGTCGGCTGGTTTTTCTTCGTTGGAGTCATTGGAGTCGTCATTGGAAGCTTCCTTATCGGTGGACGATTCGGTAGTAGTAGGCTGTGATTCGTTGCGGACGTCAAAAGAATTGTCAGATGTTTGCTCGGACGGAGCGTCTTCTTCTTTTGTGGTGTCGGCGCCTGATGTGGATGGGCGCGTGGCCTTGTCGTAGAGACGATTATCAAGATCGGCAGTGATATTCTTGGAAATGAGTTGATGCTTGGCACCAGAGTCCATCAAGCGAGAGGCGATTTCCATGGTAGCGGCCGTAGTGTTGGCTTTGGAGAAACGGTCTGTGGCGGCCACGATACCAGTGAGAAATGCGGTGGCCTCCTCTGGGTCAATTTTTACTTCGTTGTCTATATTATATAGTAGGTTTGCTAGCATCTCGGATACAGAACTGGTGGCTTTGTTGCTCCATTCGATTTCGCCGAATTTGCCGGGGTTGCCGGTGGTGATATTGATAATAGAAGCATCATGCATAATGCGGCCGTGCTCACGAAGCGCGGAGTCTAGGTCTATGCCATTGGCTACACCAAGAGCCAAAACCAAATCTACGTTGTAGTCGCCATAGGAGAACTCTAGATCTTCTTCGGAAATGCGGGCTTTGTATGGAGTGATGTAGATTTTTACGTAGTCGCCGTCTAGCTTGTAGCGGAGATGGTCGGCTTTCTCCTTGCTGAGAGCAATAACGAAATCTTGGAGAGCATCAGCGGAAGTCTCAAATGTTTCGTCAGGCTTTAGGAATTCAAGAGCATTTGGAGTGTGGCCAGAGTAAATCGCAGTGGCGCGCTTGCCCATGCGGTCCAGATGCATAGCCAAGCCAATTGCAGCGGAAATCTCGTCTACGGATGGGTCGCTAGAGAGCGCAATGAGAATGTTGTGGGCATCGTTGATTTTGGTGATGACCTTTTCTTCGGTAATAGAAATCGCAGGACCGGCCGGCTGTTCGGCTGGTTCGCTTGGTTGATTGGCTAGTGGTGTTTGATTTTGATTTTGGACCTGATCGGGCATATATACCTTTCTTATTTATAATATTAGCATAAGCGGGCAAAAGTCGCAAGGACATTCAATTGGGGTGGGACTTTACAATTTAAAGAAAATGCGGTATAATGAAAGGAAGAAGTTAATTTTTAATCTATATAGGAAGAAAATGCCGATTATTAAATCCGCCAAAAAGGCTGCTCGTCAAGCGACGAAGCGTACAGAACACAACGTTGAAATCAAGAAAGATATCAAGGCTGCGGTGAAGGCTTTCAAGGCTAATCCAACTCTTGATACCCTAAAGAAGGCTCAGTCTGAGTATGACAAGGCTGTGAAGAAAGATTTGCTCAAGAAAAACACTGCTTCACGTCGCAAGGCAAAACTCCACGCGATTTTGAAAGCAGCCGGTGCTGGTGTCGTAGCGAAGAAAGTCGTCAAAAAGGCCGCTACCAAGAAAGCCACCGCAAAGAAATCTACCGCTAAAGCGAAGAAAGCCTAATCAAAAACGATTCTACTAACAACCAAGGTTCCACCTTGGTTGTTTTCATTTGAAGGTCAGTCGTGGCGAGTTCTTTTAGGATGCGCTTTTCCCTGCTGCCGGGATGGGCGGAAAAATCTTTGAGTGCCTGCGAAACCAAAAGACCGGTGAACATAATCGGGTCTTCTTCGGATTTAATCTGTTCTAGCATTTGGATGGCCTTCACGCCATCACGTTTGGCGGTGCGATAAATATCGAAAATCTGATTAATGTTCTGCTTTTTTGCGAGTGGAAACTCGGTGATTTCGACCTGGTCTTTGATTTGTTTGTAGACGGCGGAACGTTTGTCTAGTTTGGTCTCAAAAAGTGCAACGTTGTGAGTGGTGGTCAGATATTCTGGGAGATGCTCGTAAATAGATTTGTTGGCAGTGAAATCGCGAAGTAGGATGTTGCGCTGCTCAGCAAAAAACGTGGTGCCCTGAAAAATGGTCGGGAGGTCGGCAGGAGTGAGGTCGGCGCAATCGATAACTTCGTAGCCAGTGCCAAGGTATTTCTCGATGGCTTGCTTGGCTCGGACGCGGTCTTCGCCGTAGAAGATCTTGATCATGCTACCTCCTGGCATTTAGGACAAAGATGTGTACCGCGACCAGCGACACGGATTTTGACGATTTTGGTGCCGCATCTCGGGCAAGGCTGACCTTCGCGATGGAAGACTTGAGCGAATTTGTCCAGATAATCGCCACGCGTGCCGTCGGCTTTGACGTAAGTGGCCATGGTAGAGCCACCAGAAGCGATAGATTTTTCCATAACGGCGCGAGCGGAGAGCAATAGGCGCTCCGCCTCTTCCCTACTGAGGTGGCCCGAACGTGTAGCCGGGTGAATACCGGCCGCAAAAAGTGCCTCGTCGGCATAAATGTTGCCCAGTCCGCAGATGATGGTCTGGTCCAAAATGGTGGCTTTGATTAACGAATTCTTGTGGCGCTCAAGGCGAGTGCAAAAATCGTCGGTGGACATCTGCCAAGGCTCTGGCGCGAGTTTTTTAATGAATGCGTCGTTCTCTACTTCGGCAGTAGGTAAAACTTTGATAAAGCCAAATTTGCGTTGGTCATTAAAATACAAAGTGCCGCCGTCAAAAGTCATGATAACGCGAGTTTGTTTGTTTGGGAGGGCAGAAACAAAATTCTCGCTAGGGTGGCCGGCAGCAAAACGGTTGCCGGACTGAAGTGGACCACTTGCGGAAGTGGCCGTAGTCGTGGCATTATCGTAAATTAGTTGGCCGGTCATACGAAGATGAATTAGGAGCGACTGACCGTTATCCAAGTCAATAATGAGCGCTTTACCAAAACGGCGAGTATTAACAACAGTGCCAGTAGTGGGGGTGCCCTGAAAAGATTTAGCACAGAGAATCTCGGTATTTAAGAGTTTTTTGCTGGTAATGAAACCTTTTAACCCACGCCGGATAGTTTCTACTTCGGGCAACTCAGGCATAATCTTCTCCTAGATATTGTTCCGAAAAACCTTCAATAGTGCGGTCCAAAAGTTCCGCAATTTCGTGTTCGGTGTAAAATTGGTATTCGTCGTCCTCAAATGGGTCGTTGATGGAATCATCAATCATAATCTGGATGAGTTCGGCAAGGTCAGCATCGTTGATCTCTACGGGGTTGATTTGGTTGGCAATGGAGACGTAATGAGAGATTTCCTCTGGTGGAATATCTAGTTCGTGGTGTATCTTGGTGTCATAGAGCCAAAAATCGTGGTGTTTGATGTCGTTCTTTTGCTCTTTGTCTAGGTGCCCGATGCTTGGGTCGTGCTTGGCGCGATGAAAAAAGTCGTAGTTGAAAAATCCATCAGTAAATAAATGAAAAATATATCCGAGATAAATCGGGTTCTTGGCGTCTATTTGACGCTTGTTTTCGGCATAAAAATTGAGCGAAGATTTTTGGTCATAGGCATAATGCGTCTCGCTGTGTTTTTTGACGATTTCTGGATGGTTGACATAACCGTTGTTGATGTCTGGCAAAAGGCAACCTAACAAAAACTCGCGCCTCTTGTCGCCGCTAAAATGTAGTTTGTCGGCAAGACGTTCGCCAGCCTCCAGATGTATATTCCAACTCGGCATCGCAATCATTATACCACAAAAAAACGGGTCCTGCCAGTTGCTGTCCTCCCCCAAAATTGAGAGCAATTTTGGGGGGTCCCCCTCCGCAACTGTCACCCGTTTTATCGTGCGTAAGCGATGTTGTGTTCCATGGCTTGGGTTTCGAGGGCGGCCAAGCGTTCGGCATCATTAACGGCAGAGTTGACGGAATGTTTGACGCGGGCCTTTTCTTCGGCTTTTTTAGCGTCATTCCAGCGGTCTAGTGTACCAACCAAATAGCCGGTGATGCGGCGGAGGCGTTCAAATTTTCCTTCATCAAAATATTCGGAGTGAGCGTCAAAATACTCTTTGGCGGCATCTTCGCCTTCTTTCTCGTTGATGAGACGCATGCCTACTTCTACGAGGCACGAGACGTGCATGGTTTCGTATTGTTCAAAATCTTTGAGCGCTTCGTTTACTTCTTTTTCGGAAACTTTGGTATACTTAGACAGTGATTTGACAAAGCGTTTGATATCAAAATTCTTGGAATCATTCGGATTTTTGTAGATAATTTTCTTCATGGTTTTCTTTCTGCCGTGAGTGGCGTTATGTTTGTTATAAGCATTACCTGCAATCTATTATAAAACACTAGATATAGTGGTGTCAAGCATAATTTTAACGCTAAATGTGGAAAAGTTCCATATAAATGCTGGATTTGAGACTCACGTTTCTCGCGGTTATTCTGTTAGAGTTCTCCCCAGTTGGCGCCAGAAGTGACTTCAACAGCGAGTTTGATATTTAGTTCTGGCGCGACAGACTCCATAGTTTCCTTGAGGATCTTCGCAACTTCGTCCTTATCGGATTCGTCACATTCAACGATGAGCGAGTCGTGGACCTGCATAATTAGGTTGGCGCCTTTTGGCAATTTGGCGTCAACACGCAGCATGGCGCGTTTCATGAGGTCGGCTTCGGTGCCCTGAATCGGCATATTTTGGGCAGCGCGCTCAGCGGCCTGACGAATAACAAAATTCGGCGACTTGACGTCTGGAGTTGGGCGGCGACGGCCATAGAAGGTTTCAACATAACCTTCGCTTTTGGCCTGTTCAAGAATTTGCGCTAGTTTGTTTTTGATAGGTGCGCGGAGTTTGAAATAATTGTCTATAAATTGCTTGGCGTCAGCGATAGACATTTTGGCGGCGTCGGCAAGACCCTTGACGCTCATGCCATAAATGATACCAAAATTAATGACCTTGGCGGCACGGCGCTGAGCCTTGGTGACTTGGTCGGACGGAATACCAAAGGCTTCGGACGCGGTTTTGGTATGAATATCTACGTCGTTATTAAAATCGTTGATGAGGCTTTCGTCATTGCTCAAGATAGCGGCAAGACGAAGTTCAAACTGTGAGTAGTCAGCAGAAACCAGCACCTTACCTTTTGGTACAATAAAGCCAGTGCGGATACGCTTCCCTTCTTTGGTGCGAACTGGAATGTTTTGGAGATTTGGGTTGGTAGACGAGAGACGACCAGTAGCAGTAACATTCTGAGTAAATGTGGTGTGGATGCGGTTATCTTTGTCGGCCAAGTTCGGAATTGGAATAATGTAGGTGGACAAGAGTTTGGAAGCCTCACGGTATTCGGTAATTTTGGCTATGACTGGGTGAAGATCTTTTAGTTTGTCTAGTTCCTTGGCACCGGTGGAATAGCCGCGCGAGGTCTTTTTAATGCCTTTGGTCGGGAGTTGAAGATCGTTAAACAATACCTCGGACAACTGAATTGGCGAGTTAAGGTTGAACTCCTTGCCGCAAATTGAGTAAATTTCTTGAACAAGCGTGGCAACTTCGGCCGTGTACTCTTTTTGGAGTTTGGCAAAGTAGTTGCGGTCTATCAGCATGCCGTATTTTTCCATTTTGTAAAGCACTGGAATCAACGGAAAATCCAACTCGGTCAAAATCTGGTAAAGTTTTGGGTAGTTCTGGTACTTGGCCAGTTGGTTTTTAAACTCTTCCTCTGGAGTGCTAAGAGTTGGGTCTTGGCGAGAAAGTGGATCCAAGAGAAAAGCACCCTGCGAAAGATCCCAGAATGTAGTTCCGCCCAGAATCTTGTCGGCGATTGTACTATCGCTATGCATTAAGGATTTAATGTCGTAGGAAATAATCATATCCGACGGGGTTGGTTGCTGGCGAAGTGTCCCACTCGGGGTCGCGTCCGGTCGGCCCGTCGCCACGGGCGACCGTCGCTCAATCTCGCGCTGCCGCGCTCCGAAAGTCCCCTTCGTTGGGACAACTTCGCCAGCGGCGTCCGCGTCCGCTTGGCTAATTTTGCGGATGAGAGAGTTGAACTGGAGCCTTTTTAGCGCTGCGATGGTCTGGTCTTTGTCAAAATGAAAATCCGGTATCTTGGAGAGGTCAAGCGGAGCATTGAACATAATCTGGGCGAGTTGCTTGGACATGTAGGCGCTGTCTTTCCCTGCTTCCAACTTGGTCTTGGTGGAGCCGGTAATTTTGCTGAGATTATCGTAAATACCATCCAAGTCACCGTACTCGTTGAGGAGTTTGGCGGCGGTTTTTTCGCCAATACCAGGAACGCCAGGGATATTGTCTGAGGAGTCGCCTTTTAGCGATTTTAGGTCTAGGAATTGAGATTTTTTGATGCCGTACTTGGCCTCGATTTCTGGGATATCGTATTGTTCAATGTTGGTAAAACCTTTGAGGATGCGCCACATGTGGGTGTTTTCGTCTACAATTTGAAGCATATCAAGGTCTGACGAGATAATATAAGTTTCGTAGATGCAATTGCCATCATTGTCCAGCGTTTCGTCGGCTTCGCGGCTGAGAGTGCCGATAATATCGTCGGCCTCGTAGTTATCTAATTCGACGAATTGCCAACCGAGTCCCTGGATTAGTTCTTCTAGAAGTGGGATTTGAGCATAAAAATCATCACCTGGCTTGACGCGACCGGCTTTGTAGTCTGGAAAAATCGCGCGGCGCTGACTGACAGAGGTCTTGGAATCCCAAGCAACTACGACTTTGGTAGGGTTTAACTTTTTGACGATCTCCATGGCAATAGCGGCAAAGCCGTAAACGCCACCGGTAGGAGTGCCGTCTGGGAGGCTCAGCGCACCCATGGCATAATAGCCACGATAAAAAACAGATTTACCATCAATGAGAACTAGGCGCTGAGATACGGTATTCATATGGTTATTATAGCACACTAGGACACAGAGTTCACCTTGACAGAATAGCAGAAGCGTGATATAATTAAAAGATGGGCCTAGGCCTAGTCTAGCTTTGAAAAGGAGGGCAAGAATGTTTGAAGCTGAGTTATCACAAGATGGAACAAAAGTCGTTATTGTCGAGGACGGCGAGCAGAGAGAGGTGAGTATAAAAGATTTTGTCAATACGTTCGGAACAGGAATCTTGTTGGAGAGGCAAAAGGAGCCGAAAGAGATTAGTCTTCCGGTGACGCAGTTAATCTTGGAGTATTACGCGTCTATCGCCGATGTCACAAGTAAAAACAAGGAACTAGAATCTTTTATGCTTGAGTATCGTTATGCGATGCCACTATTTACGAGTCTCCGGCGAAAAAAGCGTATCACATTACCTGATGAAATTGACGGGGAGGAAGTGTACAAGGCGTGGACCAAATACAACGCTTTACACATAAGCTACAGTACATCTATAGATTTGCTGAATTATATGCTAGGTTTGGTTGGGTTTGAGCCTATGCCATCAAACACTTCCCTCTATCCAGATTTGGATGGAGAAATCTCCAAAGAGAGGTTCTCGCGATTGCTCTTTGAGCGCGATGGATTTCGCGAAAATCTTGAAAGACTGGCAGAAAAATATGCGCATCAAGGCGTAGTGGTGAGCATCTACGATCTCACTAACGAGGCCCTGGAGATGACCTGGTGACTTTTGTTCTTCCCCCTTGCAATGAGGGGGATTTTTGTTACTAGAAATCGATTTTCTTCAAGATATTGTCTAGTTGGGCGGTGGAATCTTCTATGCTGCCGTTGTTCAAAATGTAATAATCCGCAGCGGCAATAGGCCCGCCTTTTTCGAGGTTCTCTATCTCGGAGCGGTCACGCTCGCGGATGGCAGCAGCGTCAAATGAACGTCCTGGGCGCTTGCTCACGCGGTCGTAGCGGAGTTCTTTGTCTACTACAATTGCGATAAAGGTGAGACATTTTGGAAATTCATGTTTTAGGGTGCAGTATTCGGTCCAGGAATAGACGCCGTCCAATACGATACGTTTCTGGCCGGCAGTAATCAAATCTTTGGTTTCGGCAATGACTTGGCGCACTACCCAATCTTTGCCTTCTTCTGCGCGAATTTGCTCACGGAACTTTTTTTCGGACTCGCCGTCTTCGGTGCGAGCGATACCGCGTTTTTCCATTTCTTTATAAATCATGCCGCCGAAATAGACTTTCGGGTAGCCTTTGCTGGTGAGATAATCTACGACGACAGATTTGCCGCTGCCGCTCATGCCTACGATTGCTAGAATTTTTACGTTGTCCATGGGATAATTATATCATGGCCGGAAGGCTATCTTGCAACAACTTTGATTGGAGTGGGAGATTTGCGGATTATGATAATGGTGGCGTTGAAATCTTCGGATTCGCCTTCGGCCTGAACGGTAACAGTCGTGGGTGAGGCGAATTTGATAGTGTCGCCGATAGTGCCGGAGCCGGGGATAGTCCTAAATATGCTTTGCAGCATAAAACTGACGAGGCGCCAAAAACTTGTAAGTCGCGCGACGGAAGAGTGGAAGACTTTTGGTTTTGCGCAGTCTTCCCTGCCGCGCATGACGCGCGCTACGGAAATGCCGTTCACTGCAATATAGTCTGAAACTTTTTGTACTGGTTGGTCGTCTAGCGTGAATTGATTAAGAAAATGCTTTTTGTGACGGTTTTTGAAATACCAGCTCGCGAGATAAAAATATGAACGCCATGGTAGACAGTGACCTTTACGAAGTTTTTGGCGAATTTTGGTCTGGTCAAAAATCTTGGTTGATTCGGCCATCATGCCGATTGTGACATAACAGGATGCGTGACGCCAGAGTTTGCCGTCAACGATTACCTCTAGTGGGTAGAGTTTTTTTGTATGATTTTGGTTTGCCAGGACATTCTCAAGCGTAGAGATGCCGAGGGTACGAGACAGATCGTTAAAATTGCCAAAAGGTAGAGCTGAGAAGGTGGCGGTTTTGCCAGATTTCTTAATGGCGTTAACCGCGATGGAAGAGGTGGCGTCACCGCCAGCCGCAATAACCAGATCTTCATCCTTGATGAGGGCGGAAAGTTTGGCAACGTTGTCGTCGAAATTGGTTTTTTTGACGGCGTATTTGCCGATAATGTAGCCTTTTAGGTCTGGCAGTTTGTCCAAAACGGCAGATTTGACGTGACAAAAATTAGATGAGCGTGGGTTATATACTACGAAAATTCTCTGCATATTAAGGCTGCTCGAATCCTGGTAAGAGCCACTTGAGCAGCGCGTACACGAGAACGTAAGCGACAATGCCAATAACAATTTCAAAAAGACGGCGCTTGGCCTTGCGGGTCTGCTCTTCGTTGCCGCCGGCAGTCATATACTGAATGCCGACCACTACGATACCAATTACAGCCAAGACGCCAACAAGGATAGACATAATATCCACGACGAGCGTGAGGATGTGTTTAATTCCCTCTTCGCCGTCCGGCGCATCAATGATGGCACCGTCATAAGCAAAGACTGGGCTAGCGATAGTGACTGGCGCGATTAATGAACAAAAAGCAATCAGGAACGAAGAGATTATTGCGGTGATTTTTTTCATTTTCCTCCTATCTTAGATATTCGTGTAATTTTTTGGTGTCTTTGTTTTTGCGTAGTTTTGATAGGGCCTTAGCCTCAATTTGGCGGATACGTTCGCGAGTAACGTCAAATTCGTTACCAACTTCCTCCAACGTGTGTGGACGACCGCCGCCGATACCAAAACGAAGGCGGATGATCTTTTGTTCCCTGTCAGTAAGAGTGGAAATGATTTCGGATAATTGTTCCTTTAAAATCTGATTTGCGGCGGAATCTTCTGGGCTGTCGCGCTCTTCGTCTTCTACAAAATCACCCAGCACAGAATCTTCGTCGTCGCCTTCACGACCGACGGAGGCATCAAGAGAGGCAATGTCTTGTTTAATACGCATGACATAGTCTATTTTGTCTGGCTCCATGTCTAGTTCTTTGGCGATTTCTTCGTTGGTAGGTTCGCGATTGAGTTCGGCGGTCAGTTTGCGGGAGGTGCGAAGGACCTTGTTGATGGTCTCCACCATGTGAACTGGAATACGGATAGTGCGGGCTTGGTCAGCGATGGCCCGCGTAATTGCCTGACGTACCCACCAAGTGGCATAAGTAGAAAACTTGAAACCTTTGTCTGGGTCAAACTTTTCTACGGCACGAAGAAGGCCAGTGTTTCCTTCTTGAATTAAATCTAGAAAATCTAGGCCACGGCCACCATAACGCTTGGCGATAGAAACGACAAGGCGCATGTTGGACTCAACCATTTTGTCTTTGGCTTTTTTGTCACCTTTGACGATGCGTGCGGCAAGATCTGCTTCTTCTTCTGGAGTGAGAAGTGGAATTTTGCCAATTTCACGAAGATACAGACGAACAGAATCATCCGCGAAAGCATCAACGTTTTCGGCGGTGATGGCAAGATCTTCGTCGGAGAGTTCTTCTTCGTTCTCCAGATCTCCAGTGCCCGGTTCGTCAAAATCAAGCATGACGTCTTTTGCATTCAAAATATCATCTTTAGAGCTCATTACAGATAATTATAGACCAAAATGCAAAAAAATCAACCTTCTCGGCGAATAAAATTATCAACCTCGGAAAGCACTTTGGCATATTCTTCACTATCTTCATCCAATTCGGCAAGTTTTTCTTTGAGGGCGGCAATTTTTTGCTTGTCTAGTTCGGTTTTGTAGCGCGCAAACATCTCGGCAGCTTCGGACTCATAATCCGGGTTTTGAATGTTTTCGTGGTCGTTGTTAAAAATCATTTCTAACTCGTTTAGGCGCGTTTCGTCTTCGGGGACTTCGAGCGGTATGTCAGTCTTGGTGATGCCGCCGAATACTTTTAAGGCGAGGAGGCTATCTTCCATCTTTTTGATGTGGTCTGGAACGACTGCGGTTTTTGGTTTTTTGTAGAATTTGCGGGTGGATTTTTCTTTGAGTTTTTCGTCTAGGCGTTCGCCTTTTTCGCGTAGAATTTCTACTTCAATGCCAAGTTTGTCCGCAACTTTCTTCTCGTAGGTGGCGCGCTCAATTTCGTCTTTTACATAAGACAAAAGTTTCAGGGCGACATCGGAGTACTTCTTCTTGTCTGGAGCAAGGCGCAAGTTGAGATTTTCTTCGTATTTGGTAAGCAACCAGTCTACGGCGGGGACTCTCTCTTCTACGGCTTGTTGCCAAAGTTTTGGGTCTTTTTGGATAAGTTCGTCGGGGTCCTTGGCGCCGTGGTAATTAGAAATAACAGAGAGGTCAATGCCAAGATCACCGGCCATCATAATGGCACGCTCGGTGGCTTTGATGCCAGCCGCATCACCGTCATAGGCGAGACGGATGTCGCTAGTAAGGTTTGAGAGAGCCTTTAAGTGTTGGTCGGTCATAGCGGTGCCAGAAGTCGCGACAGCCTCCTTTACTCCGGCCTGATGCGACGAAATAACGTCCATATTTCCCTCTACGATAACAACGAAGCCATTGCGGCGAATAGAATCTTTGGCATTGTGTAAACCAAAGATAAAGCGAGATTTGTTGAACAAAATTGTGTCGCTAGTGTTTAGATATTTTGGTTCACCTTTGCCGACAACGCGTGCGGTAAAACCAATGATGTTGCCGGTCGTATCGATAAACGGTACCATCATACGGTCGCGAAACATATCAGAGCCGAAACGGTTGAGGAGCCCGGCGTCTGCTAATTCTTTTTCGGTGAAGCCACGCTTCTTTAGTACGTTCAGGAGAGATTTGCCATCCGCGGGAGAGTAGCCGATCTTGAACTCTGCGACAGTGGAGCGGTTGAGATTACGCTTGTAAAAAACATACTCGCAAATATTGCGGTTGCGCACAAGGCAGGCCTGGTAGTATTTTGTGGCGAGCGCTAAGGCCTCTTTGGCGCGGACTTTGCGCTTGGTTAACTGTTGGTCACCACCGCGATATCTAGACATATCTACGCCGGCCTCAGTGGCGAGTTTTTCTAAAGCCTCTTTGAAACTAATTCCCTCTACTTCCATGATGAAAGTGAAAATGTCGCCACCTTTGTTGGCAGAAAAATCGTGCCAGATGCCCTTTTCTGGAGAAACCATAAATGAAGGAGTCTTGTCTACTCCCCACGGCGAATGACCTTTGAGACTGCGGCCGGTGCGTTTCAACTCGACATAACGCCCAACCACGTCTTCAATGGCAAGGCGAGATTTGATTTCCTCCTTCAAATCATTATTCATAGAATAATTATAGCATACAGTTCCCTGTTAAATATAATTCTCGTTTTGGAGCGGTTGTGTTATAATTATTTTATGGATAAACAAGATTATCTTGATAAGATTTCCGCTTCATCAAAGCCTGTCGCTGCGGCGAAAAAGGGCTTTTGGCATTCAACGCTTTTTAAGGTGATCGCGGGCGCGGTGGCGGGACTAATCGTGATTATTGTAATTGGCTCCGTTATTAGTGGTAGCAGACCAAATATACGCAACCAAGCGAGCACACTCAAGTTGCATCTTGATGGCACAATGGAAATGATTTCCACATATCAGTCTGATGTCAAATCGTCAAAGTTGCGCTCTAGTTCGGCTTCGCTTTATAGCGTCTTGTCCAATGCGAATGACGTTTTGACGAATTTTTTGGTTGAAAAATATAATTTTAAGACAAATTCCGTTGATAAAAAGATGTTGGAGGATGCCGAAACGAGCAAAGAAGACCTAAATACAGAATTGTTCAGCGCAAAAATCAATGGCATCTTGGACAGAATTTATGCACACAAAATGGCGTATGAGATTTCAATAATAGCGGCAGAGGAAGCAACAATTATTCGTGGGACCAACGACGAAACCCTGAAGAATAGTCTCACGACGTCTTATGATAGTCTGAATAATCTTTATAGTCAATTTAATGATTTTTCAGAGACAAAATAATAAAGTATCTGGCAACAGCCCAGAAAGGAGTTATTAATGGCGGAGGCGAAAGCGGCTGCAAAAGCAGCAGAGAAAACTGCTGCAGCAAAGGAAAAACTAAAAGCGGCAGCCGAAAAAAGTAACGGGTTCCGTAAGGAATTTATTGAATTTATTAATCGTGGATCAGTGGTAGACCTAGCGGTAGGTGTTGCGGTAGGCGGCGCGTTTACGGCAATTGTCAATTCCCTGGTGAATGATATTGTAATGCCGATTGTGGGCCTGATTGCTGGTGGTGTAGACTTTACCGGACTTGCGATTCGGATTCCGAACTTCTTTGGCACTGGTGATGAGGCAGTAATTGCGTACGGTAACTTTATCCAGAACGTAATTGAATTTCTGATTATCGCTTGGGTAATCTTTATGATCGTAAAAGCAATGAATCGCATTAATCGTAAAAGAGATGCGAAGGCCGAAAAAGAAACCGCGAAGAAATAGGCATATATTTGCACCATGTGGTGATTAGTCGCATGGTGCGCCTTTATTCTTACCAACGGCACAGACCTTAGTGGCTCTACTGATACTACCTACACTCTTAATGGCTATACGCTCATTAATACTAATCCTTACTACTTTGTCCGTTCTGGCGACGTGGGCGGCTCCACGCTTTACTACTTTACTGGGTACGCCTACTACTGGTCTAGTACTGCTGTTGACTCATCGCAGGCTTACTTCCTGCACCTCGATTCCGGTGCTGTATACCCGGCGAACCGTTACTACCGCAGCCGCGGAGGGTCCCTCCGCTGCGTGGTGAGATGTGTGCAGATAAAGTATTGAGGATTTAATGTAGTATGGCAATTGCTAGCTTATGTTGGTTATAAAAAAATACGCCGGCGTCGCCAACGGCACAGATTCTGGCTCTAGTGACCCATTTAATGTTGGTTATCAAACTAATGGTTGGGATAAACTTAGTACTCATCCACTCTACTTTACTCGCGCGGGTTACCTGTGGTCAGATGAGTACAGGGACACTACTACCCTCCTGGACTACTGGTCCGCTACGTCACGTAGTAGTTCCGTCGCTTACCACCTGTACGCGTACTCCGGTGTCTTGTATCCGGCGCTCAGCAGCAATCGTGCGTACGGCTTTAGCGTCCGGTGCGTGAAAAGTTTTGCCCTAGATGTTTGTTATACTATATTATGTTGCATAATATCATACCATACCCTGTCGTATAAGTTAATTCTCATAATTTATAGGCCACCGTGTCCGCCTACCGCACCACGCAGCGGAGGGACCTTCCGTTGCCGCGGTTGTAGCGGTACGCCGGCCATACGCCACCGGAATTGAAGTACAGGTTGTAAGCCTGCGAAGCAGAAACAGCAGTACTAGACCAGTAGAGGGCGTACCCAGTAAAGTAGT
>JAFWKY010000008.1 GCA_017514105.1 Candidatus Saccharimonadota bacterium | reverse complement strand
TGTTCTGGTACTACCTACAACCCAGATGGCGCAGGCACTGACCTCACATATGGAATAGATCAAACTACCATAAACGTAGGTACATTATATGCTATGTGGGAAGAAGATATAATTCATTTGCAAGGTTTAAACTATACTGAGTGTTTGGGTGACGATAAGGTTGCTATTGATTCGCGTGATCAGAATGATTATACTATCTCAACGTTGGGGGATGGAGCTTGTTGGATGACGCAGAATTTAAGACTCGGAAGCAATGGTGAAATGATAACACTTACAAATTCTGATTCTGATGTGACAAGTAGCTTTTCTTTTACTTCGGCTCCTGCTTGGAGTGGGGTTTTTACGAGTGCAAACGTGGACACTGCGCAAGCGTACTATTCTGGCGACACTAGTCTTGGTTCCTATTATAACTGGTATACCGCTACGGCTAGTACTGGCAATTCTTCTACTGCAGCAGATATTGAAGCTCATAGCTCTATTTGTCCAAAAGGTTGGGTATTACCAAATAGGGCGGAATATGCAATGCTTTTAGGTCAATACGGTAACGATGAAAACAAACTTTGGTCACCTGCCTTGCCCAACTATGTAATTACTGGGTATTATAAAGATACATTGCATAATCAGAGCACAACACATACTTACGCTTGGGAGAGAACTGCTAAATCTGCTAGTAGTGGTGACGATATGTTTTTGAGAATCGGCAAAGCTACTGCTACTGATGGCATGAATAAATACTATGGTATGCCAGTTCGCTGTCGTCTTGGCGGAGATAAAACTTCGTTTACTGTCATATATAATGCTAACGGAGGTACAGGGACAATGAGTAGTCAAACCACTAATACTGGTTCAATTACACTAAGTAGCAATTCTTTTACTCGCCCTAACTATGCGTTTTTGGGATGGAGTAATGATAGTAGTGATACTAATCCTAAATTTTATGCAGGATCTACTATTGTCTCTTATACAGACACATTAAATGTTTACGCCGTCTGGCGACAAGTCTATAGTATCACATTTAATAAAGATTCTAATGTATCTAGCATAGAGGTATTAGATTCTGATGGTAATATAGTAGGCACTATCACAAGTAGTGAACAAAGTTTAACACTTTATAAGGGAGACACCTATACTATTAAACCAACTTATGCAACCCGCTATGCGCCTAATGTATTTGAAAAAACTTCAGGCGTAGGTACATTCACTAAGCAGACTGGATACATTGGAACGTTTACGGTTGGAGCCGGTACTGCTACTATAAATGTGACTAGTCAGTACGTAGACACACCGATGCAAAATTATAGTTGTTCTAATATAGCCAATGTGGGCAATACAAAATATATCTACGATACTCGTGATAATGAAGTCTATCTCGTTGGCAAACTAGCAGACAATAAATGTTGGATGCTAGACAACCTTCGTTTTGATATTGTAGCCCATAAAGATGATATCTCATCTTCCAACACCAATATAACAAATTCAGCAACGCTTACTAGCCTAAAAAGTGGTAACAGAAGTGCAGGCAATAATTACGCCACCGCTGGCGTAAGTTACTGGGGAACAAATAGTTACTCAGCACCGCAAATCGCCATACAGGGTAAAAACGAGGATGATAATGAATGGGATTCAAATACCACTGCTACTTCCTATGGTAACGGTTCTGGTAAAATAGGTGTCTATTATAACTACTGTGCCGCATCTGCGGGTTCATACTGTTATAGCAAGAATGCTGCTCCGGAGGACGACACAAGCGCCTCACAAGATATCTGCCCTGCTGGCTGGCGAATGCCTACTAGTGGTAACAGTGGAGAATACGCAGCATTATTAACCGCATACAACAACAATGAGACAGCAACAGACACTGGTAGTTTGCAATATAACCTTTCTACTCCCCTCTCTGGCCACTTCTACTATGGCTCGGCCTACCTTCAGGACTTGTACGGCCGCTTCTGGTCCTCTACGAGGCACGATGGCAGCTATATGTACTACCTCTACGTCAGTTCGTCCTACGTGAATCCCCAGTACGGGTACAGCGGTGACCGCGACTACGGTTTTCCAGTACGTTGTTTGCTCCAGTAGTCGCAGTTTTAGAGTGAGTAGTTTCCCTTCTCTCCCCGAACTTTGCAAAAATCAGAAATCTAGCCTTTCCTCTTCTATCAAAAAGTTTCAAAAAATGACCACACGGGTCATTTTCCGAAACTTCCTGGCGGAAGCGAGAGGATTCGAACCTCCGAGACGGTCACCCGCCCACACGATTTCGAGTCGTGCGCCTTCAACCACTCGGCCACGCTTCCACCTCTTATTTTACCACACGCTTCCCTATTTTACAACGCGTTGGCGCTCGCAACCATCCCGAGCATCAGCCTAATCACCCCCACGCCAAGGAGCACGGCGTAAACGATCAATATAATCTTAGTCGTTTTTGTTAGGTGTTCTATTTTTCCATTCTTCGTCCTGTAGCCTAGATAGCAATAGTTTTTCTCTGCCAAATCAAAATACGCCATCGGAAGTAGCAAAAACGGCCACGTCAAAAGCGCAATTAATATTGCGTCATGCCCTTTTCCCTTTAAGTCGCCCTTTCGGACTACTCGCGAGAGTTTTCTATCCTCGGGCTTATAATTTCTGCAAAATCTAAAAGGCCCCAGCACCCAATAGTGCTTCGGTGAAATAGAATAATAAAACACAGGGATCCACAACAATATCCAACCAAATATAATCCATAGGATCAAGCTATGTTTATGCGGATACGGCTTCGGCTTATAATCGCCACGCGAGGCTCTCATCGCGGCCATAATCGCTGCAATAGAAGTGCTAGAAGAACTATTCTTATTCTTTGCCATAGGTCTATTATATCATAGCGCTATCAGTAGAATCTTAGTTTTGAGTATGCGGAGTCCGTGAGAATTCGTACGATATTGAGCCAAAATCGCACAATTTATTGCACTTGTCGGCCAGAACAATTCGTCGCAAAGTTTCTCAAATGAGTTTTTCAAAAATCTCTCCCCATTTTTCCAAAAATATGTTATAATAGTACCGTCACTCTTGTAGTGATGCTCATTTAATTTCTAGGTGGATGTCATAATATATTACATCCACATTTCTACCAATTAGCCCTAAAGGCTAAACGGTAGCCCATACAATTAGTCGTGCACCCGTAGCTCAGCTGGATAGAGCGTTTGCTTGCGGAGCAAAAGGTCGTAGGTTCGAATCCTGTCGGGTGTACCAGAATCAGAAGAAGACTCCAAAAGAGTCTTATTTTGATTCTGGTATTCTTGCTAGGATTCGAGCCCAAGGTTCGAACGGAGGAGCGCAGCGACGACGTCCTTATCCTGTCGGGTGTACCAGAGCTAAAAGAAGACTCCACAGGGGTCTTATTTTGATTCCCTCATTTTTGTGGTAAAGTAGTTATATATGGAGAAATTATGCCGAAAAAAATCAATTATGATAAAGCCATAAAAAAGGCCGAGAATATCTCAAGTAAAGTTGATCAAATTATGCGAAATAGGTTGATTATCGCGATTTTTCTCATCGTGGATGGTATAACTTTTATGCTCAATCCAGATACCACTCTGCCAGAAATGGCCCGGAATATCATCCTACTTATTCTTTTGGCTACAGTTTCCGTCCTGATTACCAACCTCGCCGCCAAAACCAAAGACATTAAAACAATTATGATTTCGTTAACCATTATCGTGATTGGTATCATTGCCTATATTTACCCAGATTTTATCGCGGCCTATATGCAACTATTGCTCGCTCTATTCATTATCTATGATGGGGTGTCAAATATTGCGAACGTCCTACATCTGAATAACGTTTCAAATTACACCCAGAAACTCGCCAATAAATACAACAAAATCATCAACCGCGAAATCAAAGACGAAAAGAAAAAAGAACAACTAGAAAAATTCAAAGACGTAGACAACAATATCAACGAAGGTTTGGAAGAGCAAAAAGCAAAACTCGTTACCCCGCTCAAGAACCTGGTCAACAAAACCAAACAACATTCAATTTTGTATATTATCACCAATGCCGCATCAGTTATCCTGGGTATCATTCTCCTAATTTTTCCAGGCGTCTCTATGATGATATGGGGTTTGATTTTTCTCTACACGGGCTTGTCTAATTTAATTATCAGCCTAAAAACCATGAACCTATCAAAGAAAATTAAAGAAAAGAAATTCAAAGAAATCATTTTTGATACCGACAACGATCCAGATCCCAAAGGCTCCAAAACCCCTACTACCACCAAATAACCAACAATTATGCTATAATTAAATCATGAATTGGGACAAAGCTACAGATATTATCCTTTACGCTAGTTTCGCTATTGTCGGGATGTTTGCCTTGCTCGCCATATGCCAATGGATTCGTCGCAAATCTCTAAAAAAGGTAGACAAATCTCTTCTCTTTATGCCAATTCCTCTCGCACTGATGGCTATTGTCTATATCGTTTTTGACAAATTTCTTATTCTCAACACTCGTCCTAATGGTTCTGGCGAACCATCCTTCCCTTCCACTCACACTATGGTGGTAGCAACTATTTTCTTGATTACATCCATTGCTCTGCCGCGTTTCATCAAGTCCAAATTTGCTTGCGCCGTCATAGATATCGTTATGTTGGCGCTATTTGTTATCACTGCGGTCGGCCGGGTTCTCTCGGATATGCACTGGCTCTCTGATGTAATCGCTGGCGCGGTCTTCGCTCTCATCTTTGCTATTATTTATTTCGTTATAGTCAAACTAACCACCAAAAAGGAGTAAAATGAGTAGTATTTTTACCAAAATCATTAACGGCGAAATACCAAGTTACAAAATCTACGAAGACGACAAAACTCTCGCATTCCTAGATATCCATCCAGAGTCCAGAGGTCACACTCTAGTCATCCCAAAAAACGAAGTAGACAAAATCTACGATCTCCCAGACGAAGATTATCTCGCTCTCATGAATACCGTCAAAAAACTCTCGCGTCACCTAGAAAAACAACTCGGCGCTCGCATCCTCTGGAAAGTGGTCGGCACTGATGTTCCGCACGCCCACGTCCACCTAATGCCGCTTGATCCAGAGTGGCAACACGGTCACACTCTAGAACTATCCCCAGAAGAATTCGCAGATATTCGTGCCAAACTTGAATATCACGAATAACCACTATCGCTTCCTTTTATCCCCAAAAAGTAGTATAATATTATTGAATAATAGGGTAAGAGGACGAAACGAATAATGAAATTTTCTAGCAGTTACGAACCGGGGGATTTTGAATCAGATATTTATGCAGCATGGGAGGCTGCTGGCGTCTTCAAACCCACCATCTCTATCTTCCCTACCGACGACAACAGTGACGGCCACGACGACCGTGAAGATGGCTCACCTTGTTATAGTATTGTCATGCCGCCGCCGAACGCTAACGGTAATTTACATATCGGCCACGGCCTCACCATCGCTCTCGAAGATTCTCTTACTCGTTACTATCGCTTGAGGGGTAAGTCCACCTGGTATATCCCAGGTGCTGACCATGCCGGCTTTGAGACTTGGGTGGTCTACGAACGCAACCTCGAGGCCAAAGGTCACACCCGTTTTGAATTCGACCGCAACGAACTTTATGCTCGTGTCTGGGATTTTGTCGCCGAGCAGCGTGGCAACATGGAACTTCAGCTTCGTGCTCTTGGTGCCTCCTGTTCCTGGGATGATCTAACGTTCACTCTTGACGAAAACGTCATAGACCGGGTCTATACTACATTCGAAAAAATGTGGAATGACGGCATGATTTATCGTGGCGAAAAACTCGTTAACTACTGCCCAAAGCATCAGACCGCCTTCGCCGACATCGAAGTGGAGCACCAAGACGAAAAAGGCACCCTCTGGGAGATCGAGTATCGATTAGCGGAAGCGCTCAGAGAGGAAGGCATTCTAGACGCCATTGTGGTTAGTACCACTCGCCCAGAAACCCTATTTGGCGACGTCGCCGTTGCCGTAAACGCCACCGACGAACGCTATAAGCATCTTATCGGCAAGACCGTCCACCTTCCACTCACCGACCGCGACATTCCTATTATTGCCGACGAGCACGCTGACCCAGAATATGGCACCGGCGCAGTTAAGATTACGCCAGCTCACGATTTTGACGATTTTGAAGTTGGCGAACGCCATAATCTCCCACGTATCCAGGTGATTTCCGAAGATGGTCACATGATTAACGTTCCAGAGAAATATCTCGGCCTCACTACTATGGAGTGCCGCAAACAAGTTTTGAAGGATTTGAAAGAACAAGGTTTGCTAAAAGGTGAGAAATCTATCAACCACTCTGTTGCGCACTGCTACAAATGTGGTACCGTAATCGAACCGATGCTAAAAGAGCAATGGTTTGTAGATGTCGAGAAACTCGCTAAGACCGCTATAGAACACCTTGAAAATAACGAAATCAAATTTCATCCAGAGAACAAGCAAAAAGTTCTCATCAATTATCTCAAAAATCTCAAAGACTGGAACATTTCTCGTCAAATCCCATGGGGCATTGCTATCCCGATGTTTAAGAAAGTCACCGAGGAAGCTACCGACGAGCCAGACTGGATTTTTGACCGACGTACCAATCTTAAAGAAATCGAAAAAGCCGGCGTTAAGTATGTTCGTGATGAAGACACTTTTGATACCTGGTTCTCCTCTGGTCACTGGCCAATCGTTTGTACTAACTGGACCGAAGAGAATTATAATCCGTACTACCCACTAAATGTTATGGAGACAGGTGCCGACCTACTCTTTGCTTGGGTCGCCCGCATGATTATGATGGGGCTCTATGTTACTGGCGAAGTGCCATTTAGAGAAGTATACCTTCACGGCATGGTGCTTGACGCCCATGGCAAGAAAATGTCCAAGTCCAAAGGTAACGTCATTAATCCAATGGACCTGGTTACGAAATATGGCTCAGACGCCTTCCGCCTTGGTATTATTAGGGGCCGCTCCGCTGGTATGAATCAAGCCTTTTCAGAGAACTCTGTTATTAGTGGTCGCAACCTCTGCAACAAACTCTGGAACATTTCCCGCCTCATTCAATCCATCGTCGACGAAGACGGTGATATCTCTGGTTCCTATACCACCAACAACATGGGCGAAGACTGGATCTGCCGCGAGATTAACGACTGCTTGAAGCAGGTCGAACAATCCATGAAGAATTATCGCTTCTCTGAGGCTATTGAGACTTTATACCAGACTATCTGGGACAAGTATGCCGACTGGTTCTTGGAGAGCCAAAAGATTTTCCGCAATGTTCCATTGCTGAAGGTTACCTTAGAGACTATCTTGATCGCCCTTCATCCGTTTGCTCCATTTGTCACCGAGGCAATTTGGCAAAATCTCAGTTGGACTGAGGGCTTTATCATCACTCAGAAATGGCCGCGTGAGCTAAAATATGACCCTATAAGCGCAGAGAATTTTGAAAGCCTAATCGGTATAGTATCCGAGGTCCGAGGCACCTTACAGGCCCTTTCAGGCACCAATAACGCGAAAAAATACGCGCTCATGTATGATAATGATAGCCTCGTAGAGGACAACCTGCTTCTAATCCGCACTCTCACCAAGGTCCCATCTATCAACCCGCTAAACGGCGCTCCAAGAGGTCTCCGCGTTGCTCTGGCAAATCACGAACTCTATCTGGACGTCCCAGAAAAGGTCGTCGCCGAATATCGTGATTCCCTCACCGAAAAAATCCTCGCTGTTGGTCGCGAACTAGACTCTCTCAATGCCCGCATGATGAATCCAAATTATGTAGACAAGGCTCCGGCTCATCTCGTCAAAGAGACCCGCGACGCCATCAAGGAAAAAGAAGGTCTAATCGCTAGACTTAAAAGCCAACTGGAGTTGATTTAATGGAGTTCAAAGACGTAGAAACCAAACGTCAAACTTATTACGAAAAACTTCGCAACGGTTATTTGATTTCTTTCGGCATCTCTGTTATCTTGTCTATCGTCGTGCTCTTTGCTAGCGGCTCCGGCAGTGGCTTTGGGCTGATAATCATTCTGCTCTTCTCTATTATTTTCTTTGGTGGGATCGGCGCTATCGTCACTTCTTTTGCTACCCGCCAAGAAGCCACAGATTACCGCCGGGCCTACAAAGCCTATTTTATTGAGCGCAATCTCGCACAGACTTTTACGAATCTCTCTTATTCTCACGAAAAAGGTCTCGCCCGTCAGATTCTATCTGATACTGGCATGGTCAATACTGGTAACGTCTACGACTCCAACGATTTTACCTCTGGAAGTTACAAAAATACCGCCTTCGCTCAGGCTGATGTCCATATCCAGACCGAATATACCGATTCCGATGGTAATACTCAATATATTACTATTTTCAGAGGTCGTGCTATGATTTTTGAATTTCCCAAAAAGTTCAATTTCAAATTAGAACTGGTCGGCCGGAAATTTCGTGCCTACCGCGTACCAGGCAAAGATAAGGCCACACAGCGCAAAATGACCAAAATCTCCACCGAATCCAATGAGTTTGACCACGTTTTCAAGACCTATGGCGAAGATGGCTTTGAGGCGTTTTATATCCTTAACCCCAAAATAATGTCGCGCATGATAGATATCTCTGAGCACTACAAGAACAAAATCCTGTTTGGTTTTACTGACAACCGATTATTCATATTGCTAGACAACGGCAAAGATTCTTTTGAACCTCCGAGGCCGAATCGCCCTATTGATGAACAGGCTGAACTTGCCAAAGTCGCCGCCGACATCAAAGTCGTCACCGACTTCGTCGACCAACTCTCCCTAGAACGTAAAATATTCATATAAACAGTTGACAATAATTATATTATAATTATAATATAATTATATGACGCTGAAATTTGAATGGAATAAAACCAAGGACGCCATCAATAAAAGAAAACACGGCATTTCATTTAATGAGGCTTCTACGGTGTTCTATGACGAAAATGCATTATTGTTTGACGACCCAGAACATTCTGGATCGGAGGACAGGTTTCTGATAATAGGCATGAGCATTAAAATGCATATTTGTATCGTGAGCCACTGCTATCGCAAAAATGATCAAATCATCCGAATTATTTCAGCGCGCAAAGCAACCAAAAAAGAGGTAAACATTTATAACGAAAAAAGGAGACAAGCGTTATGAAAAAAGAATACAACATCTCGGAATTAAACCCGAAGAAAAATCCATATATCGGAAAGTTAAAAAAACAAGTCACAATCAATCTTGATAACAACACTATCGAATATTTTAAGACACAATCAAAAGAAACTGGACTTCCATATCAGACACTAATCAATCTATACCTATCAGATTGCGCCACCAACGAACGCAAACTAAACCTTTCTTGGCAATGATAATTTGTCGAAAACAGTAATAGCAGTCACGGGTACACAGAAAGCATATCTGGCGACTTAACTATTAATCTTTTCTAAACCCCTCGGCAGATAGGTTCTTAAATAATCGTCATAGTTTTCGACACTTTGTTTAATATATTCACGTATTTCTGCGTCCCAAGCCGCTTCTAATATTCCAGAATCCCATAAGCCGACAGTAGCAGAACGAGGGTCGGTATTCCGTGTGGCAGAAGCTATGGTTTTAGATATTTTTTTGGCGGTATTGCTAGAGTCACGATCTATTTTCTCTTTGACACTTAAGCAAGAATTGTTTATTTCAGATAGACCACCCAGCAAGTACTGTTTGTGCTCAGTCTCCAATAGCGTATCGTCCTGTTTTGCAGAATTAAATATTTCTTTCGCCCAGGCTCTAGCGGCGTAAACTGCCTTTTTATTCCATTCTAACTCCGATTCTGGTAGTCTTCTTACTGACGGACTCGTTTCTGTCTCGAGAAAAAGCCATTTTCTGCCATTATATTCAATTTCGAAAGAATCATTATTATTTTTTTCGTGGTCCATCTTATTACTAAAGATGATTCTGGTGATTTCTAATGCATTAAGATATGAAGAAGAAGCTTTCGCAGTTTCCCTATCTCCACTATAAAGAGCTTGTTTGCTTTTATCGTGTAGAAATTCCTCTATAGAATCACCGCCGCTACCCTTGATTGTCTCCAGGATATCGTTGAACACCTTAAAATTCACTTCGTGATTTTTGCGACCGTCAATTGTCTTGTCCGGCTGTAATACACCGAGGAGCCCTATGGCTAAATCGCGATCATGACGATTTTCCATTTGTTCAATGTGATTATAAATCTCATCAAAATGCCGAGTCGTCTCTTCGCTCTTCGCTTTTTGCATCTCCAAGTATTCTTGATAATCCTGGAAATCCCTCACTCCATCAGGCAACTCGCCGTCAAATCGCTTTTTTCTGTAATCATTCATTAAATCCTGCGATTGATGTTCGCTATCAACATGGTTGGCCAATACTTTCGTAGACATATGTTCTTCAAAAGAAGGCATGTCACTTAAAACATCCGCACCATTATTGCTAGATGCGCCTTCACCATGATTTTTCGGAGTTTCCTCCATTTTTCCTCCATTCCGCCGCACTAGTTCCACGAAAAATGCGACTATTTACGTTAGTCGCGAAACTACATTACCCATTTGAGTAAATACGTAAATAGCCGCATTTACCGCTCAAATGAGTAACATAAATTGTAGTTTCGCACCTTGATTATACCACACCAACCATTCGTTTTTCAAATCACTTAGCAAAAGAGGGCAAGATACTTTACTAGTCGCTAAAAATATGCTATAATATACTTGTTTTATGCCATACCAAGGGAGGTGATAGAAATGGCAACGAAAAGCACATCAAAGGTTTTTGCAGTATTACCAGATATCCAGTATGACGGTCTGGTTAGGCTCAGTCGCGCGAAAGACAAGTGTAATGATGATATCCACATCATCAATTCCCTGGCGCGTGAACTAAAGAGCGCAAAAGCCGAAAAACGCGACATGGATTTTCTTAAATCACTCCACGCCTATATAGGCGCGGAAGTAGATTGTCTGAACGACGAACATGCCAAAGGCGACGACCCCAAAGAATACGAAGTTGCCTTCGTGCACAAACTCGTTAACATTGAGGTTGAAATCTTTAAGAAAATCTACCGCTAATCACCCAACCCCCCAGAAAGGGGGATTTTTTATGCCGACTTCCAACGCTAGCAATTCCCTGCTTGTATATATACCATAACCATGTTAAAATAGAATAAGCGCTATGGGGGGTGCAATATGACACAGCAGGCGAGCACATTGAGCGAAATCACGGAGAAAATTAAAAAAATCCAGGCCAGTTTTATTAGTATCATTCAGGATACGGCCGCTCAGAACGAAAAGTTCTCTTCTCTAAAGAAAAAAGACACTCTGTTCTCGCTCAACCGCGAACTCTGTGTCTGTCGTACCTTAGCCGAAGAACTAAAAGATGATATAGCCAAAAAGGCTGTCATCTACGAAATCAAAAAGATTGATTCGGCAATCTTTCGCGTACTTTCATCAAGAGAGCCAATTTCATAATTTCCTCCTTTCGTAACCTCCAGCAAGGCTGGGGGTTATCTTTTGTCAAGACGTACTTGTCAAAAAACCACATTTATGCTATAATTATATACTGCCATAAGGAGGTGGGAAAATGGCAAAAAGTAATACCTTTAATCAACTTCAGAGGATAAAAGAGGATCTCAACAAGATTACTCAATCCTATGAAGACCTAATCGCTGACATTATGAATTACAAGGCGATTCCCTCGTCCCCAGATAATGTCAGAAGGTTCAAGGAGTTACACCAAGAACTATCGGTTCTCCAGGTGAAGATGGAGATGATAGGCGAAGGTAGTACATTTAATGAGCGGGTAGAACGCGCAAAAATTTCTGGAAAAATTGACGAATACTTAGCGTATATCAACAGTCACATCCGGATTTACAATTTCTACCTTTAGGCTCCTAACCGCTGGAAATCCAGCGGTTTTTTATTTTGCATTTACTTTTTATTGTATCTATTCAAATCAAAAAGCGGAGTCTTCCCTGCATCTATGATTCCCTGGGCTTTTTTCAAAAGTTTTTCAAGCGCCGCCGATGATGAGGCCGATCCAATATGCACTGTTTTTACCACCCGTTCCCCCTCCTTGTAGCAAACTTGCACCCCTGTTGCACCGGAAGTTGTTTTAAATTTTCTAATATAAGGCATATCTTAATTGTAGCAGAAACTCGCGGCTGCGCAGGATTTTCCACAAATAATTCCCCATCTTTTCCACAAAAAGCACAAGCATATTCTCGCCAATTCCCTGCTAACTAGCAACCATCGCGGCTAGCAACCAAACTTGACAAAGAATTCCGCTTGCGCTAAAATCAAAGTAACCACTGGCAACCGCCAGCTGGGAGGCGCCGCGGGTTACGCAGAGCATTTAATTGGACACGGAACGATTATCGCCCACGGTTTAACGAAAATTTGATTTAGACCGACCAAAAGCAGCAGAGCCGGGAATTTTGCATAAGCATGTAATAAAATGGTTACGCTGTCAATGTTATGCACGTGTCTAAAGGTGAAAAATAGTAGTTTTTTGTGTGTTATAATGAAAATATGAATATTCCAATCACTCAGTCAAAAGAATGGCAGGAACTTCAACAAGACTTAAATGAAGAATGTTTTTTGGAAACAGGGAAGGACTTTCACTATCTTGCTATTGTCAAATCTACCCCTGTTGGGAATTACCTGTATTTGCCGTACGGCCCAGTCGTGAATGGCAAAAAGGGAATTGTGCCTTCATACGATTCTTTAAACAATTTAGCCAAAAAGACCAATGCAATTTTTGTGCGAATCGAACCTCAAATGGTTGAATATACCGACAACCTTCCAGTAAAACCGGTCAAATCCACTGATCTCAACCCCAAAGAAACCTGGCTCTTAGACCTAGAGGGAACTGACGACGCTTTAAAGGCCAAACTTCCGTCACGTCTGCTGAGATACTACCGCAACGCCTCAAAAAATGGCATCACTATCACGAAAAGCCACGCAAAAGAAGACATCAAGCATCTTATCAGACTTCAGAATGCGCTTGCCAAGGAGAAGGGAATCAACACTTTTTCCGAAGAATACCTTAAGACCGAAGCGGGACAAGATTTTTCCACCATATACTTGGTCAAATACCAAAATCCCGATACCAACAGGAAAGAAATTGTCGCTTCTGGTCTCGTTTTTGACGACAAGACTACACGTTATAACCTCCAGGGCGCTCAAAACGATACCGGACGTAAACTCCATGCCACCGGCATTCTTACGATTCAACTGATTTTGGACGCTAAGGAAAAAGGCCTCAAGGTTTTTGACTTCTGGGGAATTGCTCCAGAGGGTGCACCAGCCAATCATCCATGGGCCGGCTTTACTAATTTTAAGAAGACTTTTGCCGGCCATGAGGTAAAGTATGCCGGTACTCATGATATTATTATGAATAAAGCTAAATATCGTTTCTATCAACTTCTTCGCAAAATCAATCGTTTGCTACGCCACGCTTGAACTAGTTTGCAAAAACATCAAATAAAAAACCACCGAATTATCGGTGGCTTGATCGGAGCTTTCACGATACTCAAATTGAATAGCATGAAATCCATCGTCATCTCGAGTAAACTTAAGAAAATAATCAAAATTCTTTCTGGAACGTTCTGATTCTGACCACACAGGAAAAGAGCCTGAATGCTCAAAGAAAAACTCTCCCATACTCTCATTATAAAGAAAAAGAGTACTAATACCGAAGAAATCCCCAACGCCGCGCTCTATATTATTCTGACTATCATAAAAGAAATAGGATTCCAAACTATCCCCACCAATCTGAAAACGTTTCAAAAAAGTTTGAAACTGAGCACGAGTCTCAGGATTATCTCGAATCTCTTCCGCTAATTCGAGTACTTCTTTCTGCTTAAAGCATACTTGCCATGGAGTAGGCACGGGCCTACCATTTACGGAACGTGGACCACCTTTATATCCCCATGTTTCAATAGGCTGTAAATCTGAAATTTTGTCCCGCTGTTCTGAATATCTTTCATCAAGAAAATCTGAAATCGAGTAACTATAGCTGATGGTAGCAGCGGGTTCGCTACTAACAGGACTCGTTTCCTGATGAGGTGGCGGGGTTGTAGCTTGCAGTGATTCTGAAGATGGAACATTTGGATCTCTCCAAGCAATTCTTAAAGCGATTGCCGATGTAGATAAGACGACTAAAAACGCAGATACTAACAGAAACTTTTTACTTTTCATAAATTTTCCTCCCTTTTAAGATACGATTAAAAATAATCACTCTAATTATAGCACGAAACGTTAAAAAAGTCAAGCAGAAGCAGTTCAATCACCTTAGAATTGAACAAATCTCTCATCAAACAATAATTCTAAACTATGCTATAATCAACTTATGATATTTACCGAAATTACACCGGCCGAATTCACCAAATTCGCCAGCAAATCTCCCTATAAATCTTTCATGCAGACCGAAGAAATCGCCAAACTTCGCGAGCAGAACGGCTGGGTCTCATACTATTTCGCTGTCAAAGAAAACGACCAGATCAAAGCCGCCTCTATGCTTGTGGCAAAGCCAACTTTTCTCGGTAAATCTACCTTCATTGCGCCAGGCGGCCCACTCTTGGACTACGAAGATACCAAAATGGTCAATTTTTTCTTCAAAAATCTCCGCAATTTTATCAAAACTCATAATGGCTACGTTTTGCAGATTAGCCCATATTACGAAGTGACCGAACGTGACCGCAACGGCGCACTGATAGAAAATGGTTTTAATCGCAAAAAGGCCCTTCAGAACCTTCAGAAACTAGGTTTCATTAAAGAGAGCCATCCTAGTCAGCCCGAGTATATGTTTGCCATGGAGATAGCCTCTCGCACGCCAGACGAGATTTTGGCCGATTTCAAGCGCAACACGCGTAATCACGTCCGCAAAGCCGAACGTGCCGGCGTCAAAATCCGCGAACTCACTAGGGAAGAACTCCCACTTTTCAAACAGATTACCGAGTCTACCTCCGAGCGTCGTCATTTCTCTGATCGCCCACTCAGTTACTACGAACAAATGTATGACCTTTTTCACGAAAAAGGCGAGGTGAAGTTCCTTGTAGCAGAGCTTGAGAATAAGATTCTCTCTGCCGCCATGTTCATGCTCTACGGCGATGAAATTGTGTATCTGTTTTCTGGCAGCGACGAAAAATATATGAAAGAATACAACGCCCAATATCTCATTCAGTGGCACATCATCAAATACGCCGCCGAACATGGTTTTAAGCGCTACAATTTCTACGGCATCTCTGGACTGCCAAAAGACGGTGATCTAGACGGTATCTACGAATTCAAAAAAGGTTTTGATACCAAATTTGGCAAGGTCTTAGAATACCTCGGCACTTACGAACTCGCCATCAGCCCTGCAATCTTCCATCTCCACCGAATACTTTCCGGAATCAAGCATTAAAAATCGCTCCACCACATGCTATAATACTCTCATGAAGCATCCATATCTTCGTATTGTCGCTAAACACACTTTCACCCTGTTCAACCTCGTTAATGTCATTTTGGCTGCCATGGTCGCGTTTGTTGGCAGTTACAAGAATATGCTGTTTATTTTTATTGCCATCGCGAATACTCTTATCAGCATCATCAATGAGGTCCGCGCGGCCAAAATCGTAGAAAAAATGCGCCTTCTCTCTGAGCAGAACCCCACTATTATCAAGAATGGTCAACCAGTCCAAGTCACGCCAGAAGAAGTGGCAAAAGGCGACATCCTCGTCCTCTCTCTGGGAGATCAGATTATGTACGACAGCGTGGTAGAAGAAGGCCAGATAGAAGTCAACGAGTCATTTATTACGGGCGAACAAGATAACATCTCAAAAAAACCAGGTGACGAACTCGTATCTGGCAGTTTTGTCGTATCGGGCACTGCGAAAGCCAAAGTGGAGCACGCCCTAGAAGACAATTTCATCAACAAACTCCAAAATGACGCCAGCGCCATCAAAACCGCAGATTCCAAATTGTTCATCTTAATGAACAAAATTGTCAAATATATCTCATACGCCCTTATCCCTGTCGGCGCACTTCTCCTCTGGAGCCGATTTCGCGCCGAAGCGGATACCGCTACCGCCATCACTAGCACAGTCGCGGCGCTCATCAATATGATTCCAGAAGGCCTCATCCTCCTGACTTCCTCTGTTCTCGCCCTCGCCACCATTCGCCTGAGCAAGAAAAATGTCCTCGTCCAAGACCTCTATTCTACCGAAACTTTAGCCAGAGTAGACTGTATCTGTCTGGACAAAACCGGCACACTTACTACTGGCAAAATGACAGTCCATGACTTTATTCTTCCAGACGGCACAGAACTAGAAAATCCTTCCAAGACACCAACCCCAGCCGAAAAATCGTTTCTGACGGCCTTAGAAGCCATTCTTAGCAATCAATTGTCCGAAAACGCAACCACAAAGGCTTTGAAACAAAAGTTCCTCAAAACGGCCAAAAATCGCGTCACAGCGCAAAATGTAAAAAACGCCCAGATTTCCAATATCTCCGAAATTGGCGAAATTACTGACATCATCGCTTTCTCGTCTGATCGCAAATGCTCCGGCATCAAGACCAAAACCGCGGATTACCTTATGGGCGCTGTCGAATTCATCACAGATGACAAAGATTCCATCAAATGGGCCAAATCTCAGGCCGGAGATTATCGCGTTCTCGCCCTCTCCAAAAACCAAAAACTCCTCGGCATTGTTCGCCTAGAAGACGAAATTCGCCACGACGCTAACGAAATCATCAACTACTTTTATGACAATGACGTTGCAGTCAAAATCATTTCCGGTGACGATCTCTCAACCGTCCAAAACATTGCCAAGAAAGTTGGCGTCCGCGACCTCAGCGGCATAGATCTCTCTACAGAAAAAAGACATGACTATTCAAAACTCGTCAAAGATTATTCTATCTTCACTCGCGTCAAGCCTGCCGAGAAAAAGTCTCTCGTCCAAGCGCTCAAGAAACAGGGTTTCACTGTGGCTATGACCGGTGACGGCGTGAATGACATTCTCGCCATGAAAGAAGCAGATGTCTCGCTCGCCATCGGTGATGGCGCAGATGCCGCTCGCCGTGCTGCCAAGATGGTGCTCTTAGACTCTGACTACGCTGCCGTTCCTGCAATTATTGACGAAGGCCGTCAGTCTATCAACAACCTTGAACGCTCTACCGCCCTTTTTCTCACAAAGACTGTCTATGCTTCTATTCTTGCGGTTGTCTTTGTACTCTTGCCGTTCAGTTATCCATACAGTCCAATTGAAATGACCTTACTCAATTTCACCTGTATTGGCTTCCCGGGCCTTATCCTCGCCCTAGAACACAATACCGAACGTATCAAGAACCGCTTCACGCGCAACATCATGGAGTACTCTATTCCTATCGGTATCACTGTCTCCATCTGTATGCTTGCGCTCTCCATCACTTCGCATTTCCAAAACTTCTCTCGCTACGAACTCACTACGACCTCAGTCTTTGTTACCTTCGCAATTAACCTCTTGCTAATTTATCGCATCTCGCGCCCGCTCAACAAACTTCGCAAGTCACTGTTGCTTACCGTTCTTTTTATCATGCTAATAGTCTTCGTCGTTCCGTTCTCGCGCGAGTTCTTTGAGTTTACCTTCCTCACAGAGTACGGACTAATCGCGACTATTGTTATCATAGTGTTTGGTGTCATACTCTGCGAAATCCTCAGAAAGATCACCAAACACATCAGCGCCAAATATCTAACTGATGTTCAACCTTAGAAATTAGAAAAGTATTGCGACCAATGTGTCTTATACTGAGTATTTTGATCAAAGTAAAACCCAACCGCAAGTTTTGTGAAGTCTGGGTTCAAGATATTCTCGCGGTGTTTCTCGGAATTCATCCATGCCGCTACAGTCGTCTCTGGCGAAACCGCTGAGTTCCCAACTACTAGATTCTCGCCCTCGGTGTATGAAGCCACGCCATTTGGTGCCGTGCAAGCCGTATCCCATGACGAGCCATCTGGACGCGTATGAGAATAGAGTTCCACTAGTTCTTCGGCGCGAATTTCCGCCGCATCAGTACAGGTGTCACCCCAGGTCAACTTCTCTAGTCCATTTCGCACGCGCTCTTGATTTACGAGAGACAATATCTCGTATTCCCATTTTAGTTTTGGCACTTCTACCACTGTCACTTCAATAGAATCGCGCCTCATACCATCATAAGTACCAGCCGTAATTGTCGTAGTTCCAGTCCCTACTATCACAGGGAATCTGCATGTATCATCCGAATACCCTAGCCACGTCCTCGCACCAGAGAAAAAACCAGAAATAACATCAGGATTACTGGTCTGCCAGTACATTTCGCCGAGGTCAGACAATTCGCCACCCACGCAAATATCAAAATTCGCCGACTCATAAATCATCAGGGAATCTTCACCCCACAATTCGCCAGCCGGTACTGGTGCCGAACTCACGCCATTGGCGGTATGAACGGAAGTCACGTAATCTTTTTGCGCCGCCGTTAATTCTACCTTAGAATTGCTTTCCGCATCAATCAATGATGGCGCTTCTACGGCTTCACCGTTTTCATCAGACCGCTCGGCCACTGCGCGGAAGTTTATTCCGCCATTTAGCATAATCGCACCAGCAATCAAAACACCAGCCACCAAAACCGCTGCCGCATTTAGCGACAAGAGAATCGTTACTTTACTTTGTCTTAGACTAGCAGCCGCCGCCACGAAAATAACCTCTTATAACATTACCATTATATCACACATTGAAATATCCCACGATTTTACATTCAGAAAACAAATTCTTAATTTACTTTAACTATGATTTAGTATATAATCACCCTATGGGTAATACCCCGTTCTTTTCATGGAGGTGAATATGAAAGAAATTAGACCTGGCTACACAGTTTTAGGAAGCATTGACGGAGAAGAAATGATAAAAGCAATTGAGGCGGCTGGCCGTACTTGCTATAAGTCCGAATCTCAACTCTCGCCAATCTCCGCGCGCAAATTCGTCCAGAACATTATTAAAAATGGCCACGAATCTGTTCTAGAGCATGAGAAAATCAGTGTTCGTGTCGTTTGTGACCGAGGTGTCACGCACGAAATTGTGCGTCATCGTATTGCAAGTTACAGTCAAGAGTCTACTCGCTATTGTAATTACAGTAGTGACAAATTCGGCAATGAGTTAACATTTATCATCCCATTTTTCTTCTTGGATGACAATGAAAAATACCAAGTATGGCAAAAAGCCATGCAGAATGCCGAAGACAGTTACATGAAACTCATTGAACTGGGCGCAACGCCACAAGAAGCCCGTACGGTTTTGCCGAACAGCCTCAAGACCGAAATCGTAATTACAATGAATCTTCGCGAATGGCGTCATTTCTTCAAGTTGAGGACCGACAAAGCAGCACACCCTCAAATGCGCGAGGTTGCCTTAGATCTGCTTTCGGGATTCAAATCATTAGTTCCAGTTGTATTTGACGATATCCCTTGGAGCGACCTCTAACCAAATAACCCCACTTGGGGTTATTTTTCATCCTCTATGGATACTCTAGGATAGATGTTCAACTTGTACGGGTCTGTTGGTTGTACCCCAGAAATAATCTCGTAATAACATGCCGCCGCCACCATTGCGCCATTGTCACCGGACAGAGAAGGTTCAGGGAAATATGCCTCCGGCAAAGCCTCGCGGAGTGCCTTATTCGCTGACACGCCTCCGGCCAGTACTACAGATTGCACCTCACGCCCGCTGTTCATCGCCAGCGCCAATTTTTCGCGGAGAATGTCAACGGCAGTTTTTTGGAATGACGCCGCAAAATCTGCCACCTGCTGCGGAGTTAATAATTCCTTTAATTTATGTGAAGGATAGGAAATCAGTACACCTACTTCTTTTTGTACCGCTCTCAGTACTGCTGTTTTTAGCCCAGAGAACGAAAAATCCAACCCATCTACCTTCGGATGTGGCAACTTATAGCGATCGGGGTCGCCTTCTAGCGCTGCCTTCGCAATAGATGGCCCACCCGGATACGGCAGGCCTAGGATTTTCGCCGCCTTATCAAAACATTCCCCCACTGCATCATCATGCGTTGTCCCGATAATTTCAAACTGATTATGTCCTGTCATATACAAAATTTGCGTATGCCCACCAGAAACCACCAGCGCCAGCAAAGGGAATTGCGGGAAAGCTGAAAAAGTATTAGCCTTCACTCCACTGATCCAATTCGCATACACATGTGATTTCAGATGATGCACCGCATAAAGCGGTTTATTATGTAGTATCGCAAGCATTCTCGCTGTCAACGTCCCAATCAAAAGCGACCCAAGCAACCCAGGCGCATGTGTCACCGCAATCGCGTCAATATCTTCCCAGGTGCAAGACGCGTCCAAGAGTGCCTTGTCAATTACCGGCATTATCGCTTCCAGGTGACTTCTGGCCGCCACCTCTGGAATTACCCCACCATATTCCGCAAAAATATCAATCTGCGAAACAACTACATTAGACAAAATCTCGCGGCCGTCTTTCACGACTGCCGCTGCCGTCTCATCACAACTCGTCTCTATCCCTAGAATTAACATTCGCTAATTATACCATTTGCGCATAAATAAGTCCAATCTAACAGACTAATTATCTCACCACGCGAATATTACTCGTGGTGATATGGTCTGCCTTCGGCAATTTGCGATGCTCGGTAAATTTGCTCTGTCATCATCATTCGCGCTATCATATGAGGGAACACTAACTGGGAAAAACTCCAGACAAAGTCAGATTTTTCTCGCACTTCTGGCGCGAAACCATACGCTCCACCAATTAAAATAATGACATCTCTCCCGTTGACAAAAGCGCGCGATAACAGGGAAGAATATTCGGGTGATGATATATTTTTGCCACGCTCATCGCAGCAAATCACATAATCTCTCCCGTCAAACGGCCAATTTGCTAACTTCTTGGCCAACTTCTCTTCATCATAAAACTCCCAATGAATATCATAAGGTTTTCTCAGGCGCTTTTCGTATTCGCTGACTATTTCTGCGTACGCACCTGCGTTTTTCTTACCACCCGCGATTATTCGTATCATAATATAAATTATACTCAATTTATGCTATTATTGAAATATGAAAAAGTTAATCAAAAAAATCTTTAGCGGTATCACCATCACTTGGCCAAAACTGATAATCTTCGCTGTCATTATGGGTGTTTGGACTGCACTTATGGCCATGTTTGTACCAGATGGCAATTCATTTCACGACATCGCCGTCACTGGCGAATGGTGGATGCTCCCGGCGCTATTCATTGTCCTTAATTCAAAAAAGCCTCTGGAGGCCGCCACCAAGACAATAGTTTTCTTCCTCATCTCGCAACCACTCGTCTATCTCATCCAGGTACCATTTAGCGATATGGGCTGGGGACTTTTTGGCTACTACAAATATTGGTTCATGATCACACTTCTCACCTTCCCAGCCGCTTTCGTCGCCTGGTATATCAAGAAAGACAAATGGTATTCAGGCATCATTCTTTCCGCCGGCACGATTTATCTTGCTCTCGTTGGCGTCGGCTACGTCCATTTGTTTATAGATAACCCGCCTAGCCATCTAATTAGCGCCATCTATTGTTTTGTATTTTCTCTCATCCTGATGTTTGGCCTTCTGAAAGACAAATTCTCCAGAATTTTTGTGCCAGTCGCCACCGCCATTGCAATGGTAGTTTATATCCTTCTCTCTCAAACTAGTCCGTTTGAAATCTACAACAATACAGTCCTTGAAGAAAATAACATCACACTAGTAGGAGAACCATACGTCTCGTTCTGGTCTGGTGATGGTGGCGGTGAAGTCACGATCAAAGAATACGACGACAATGGTACCAAGCGTTATACACTCGTCATCTCTGGAGATACGGGCAGAAATTACCGTTTCGCCATCACCGATTCAGAGACCGGAGAAGAGTACCAGTTCAAGTACTATTACGACAAAGACAAAAACGAAGTAGTCATAGAAAGAGAATAAAAATGCAAGAACTGCTAGGATAATGATGGCAGGACCGGCAGGGGCTTGACAGATATACGTCACCCTCTCTATAATGTCTCCATGCGGACAGAAAAATTTGGGATAATAATTGAGCCAAACGCTAATCCAGATAGTTTCGAACTAAAGGTTGCGACAATACTTATTGATTATTTTGCAAGTAATATAATCATCAGAAAAAATCTACAATCGTACTCTCCAGATTTATTGGTTACTAGGGTTAATCAACTATGGGAAATCAAAAATATCAGAGGTAATGGCGTTCACACTATAGAGCATAACCTATCTAGGGCCAAATTGCAGTCTGACAAAATAATTATCTCGCTGTACCGTACTAAAATGACGCCAGCCCGCGCAATTGGGCGCATTAAAGCAGTGCTCAAGAAAGGCACTACTATAAAACGACTGATTCTTATTACCAAAAGTGGCAAAATTGTTATAATTAAATAAAAATGTGGTATAATATAATTATAGGGAAATCCCTAGTCGAGATTGAAACAGTATCTCATGGTCCGCTCGGTATTAAATTACCTCAAGCGGGAAGCCGCGAGGGTGCATAGCCCTCGAAAGGTCAAAAAAGAAATTTCTTTGGAACCCATGCGGCGTATCACGCTTAAAGTGGGTTTTTTCTTATGTTTAGGAATCGTCTTCCAAAGGGACCGGCAGGATGACGCCTCCGCTACGCTCCGGCTAGACCTCGCTTCGCTCGGTGCGAACCTTGGGCTCGAACCTGTCGTTTTAATCAGAAGAACAAAATAAGCCCTTCGGGCTCATTTTATTCTTCTGGCTGGACCGGCAGGATTCGAACCTGCGAATGCTGGGACCAAAACCCAGTGCCTTACCGCTTGGCGACGGTCCAATATATCTAACACTAATTATTATACCACAGATTAATAATTATGTTATAATAATTTTATGGCAAGAGGTAAACGAAAAACAAATAAAAAACGCACAACCAGAGGTTCACGCAAAGAGGCTCCAGTAGAGCACGAACTCCCAGGTGGTTTCTGGCGTCAGATTTGCGCAGTCTTAATGATTGCCTTGGCATTGTTTTTTGTCATCACTTGGTTCGGTCACGGCGGCTCCGCTCTGAACACCGTTCACGAGTTTTTCATTAGTATCCTTGGCCTCGCTACTTACTTCATTCCGGCTCTGCTCGTCTATCTAGCCGTCAAAATCTTCCGCTCCGAGAATAACCGCGTTGCTATCCCGGTTTATTTCGCGAGCATTTTGATGATCATCTGGCTTTCCGGCGTTGGTGCTATCTGGCACAATGGCGGCTACGTTGGTAACTGGCTCAACAATTTATTTACTCAGGCCCTTGATCAAGCATTCGTCATCATTATATATATTGTACTTATTTTTATCACTGCGGCTTTTATCCTGCAACTATCTCCAGTCACATTCTTTAAGGGTACCAAGAATCTCGTCACCACTCCCAAAAAGCGCGCCACCAACACCGAGGATGTTACCGACAAAAAAGGCAAAAAACTCGGCCAACTAGAAATCAAAGTCAACTCCGGCGTCGCTCCAGCCGAGGCTGCAGCCACCGCTACCAAATCGTCATTTGGCAAATTTGGTATTCACAAAGCCCAGGCGAAGCCTGCGCCGAAGGCTCCTGAGCCACCGAAAGAACCAACTGCTCTCGTCGCCAAGGGCGATCCAGACTGGAAGATGCCATCAACAGACCTCCTAGAGAAGAAACAGTCCCCAGCCGACGCTGGCAACATCCAACAAAACGCCTACGTCATCAAATCTACTCTCGCCGAGTTCGGTATTGACGTAGAAATGGAAGGTGCCAATGTTGGTCCGCGCGTTACTCAGTACACCATGAAGCCACCTGCCGGTGTCAACCTCAGCAAGATTCTCGCTCGCGACAAGGAGCTCGCGCTTAATCTCGCCGTAGACAAGATTCGTATTGAGGCGCCAATTCCGGGCACCAGAAGTGTCGGCGTGGAGATTCCGAACGCACGTTCTGCTGATGTCCGTCTGCGTGCCGTGTTGGAATCATCCGAATGGAAGAAAGCCACAGACCCACTCACTTTTGCTGTCGGCAAGGATATTTCTGGTCACGCCGTCGTCGCCAACCTTGCCAAGATGCCGCACCTCCTCATTGCTGGTACTACCGGTTCTGGTAAGTCTGTTATGACCAACACTCTCATCACTTCACTTCTTTATCGCAACGCTCCTTCCGATATGAAACTCATTATCGTTGACCCAAAGCAAGTAGAAATGGCCCAATATAACGACATTCCGCATCTCTTGACCCCTATCATTACTCAGACAGATAAGGCTCTCTCAGCTATGAAATGGGCAGTCGGCGAGATGGAACGACGTTACTCATTAATGGCCGCAGAACGCGTCAAGAACATCTCTGATTACAACGCCAAAATGGCCAAAAACGCCGACCCAGAAAAAGAAGGCAAGATGCCATACATCGTCATCATTATTGACGAGATGGCGGACCTCATGATGATGGCAGGGAAAGATTTGGAAATGCTTATCGTCCGTATCGCGCAGAAGGGTCGTGCCTCTGGTATCCACCTAGTCCTTGCCACCCAGCGTCCAGAGGTCAAGGTCATTACTGGTCTCATCAAGGCCAACATTCCAGGTCGCATCGCTTTCGCGGTCGGTTCTCAGATGGACTCCCGTATCATGTTGGATCAAGGTGGCGCCGAAAAACTTCTCGGCAAGGGTGATATGCTCCTCCTCACCACCGAAATGATGGGCAAACCTCGCCGTATCCAGGGTGCCTGGTCTTCCGACGAAGATATCGCCAAAGTCACGAATTTCCTCTGCTCTCAGCGTGCCCCAGAATACAATGACGAAGTTGTCGCTCAACAAGTCTCCATCAAAGGTATGCCAGGCGAAGTCGGCGGCATGGACGGCCTTGGCCGCAAGTTTGATCCAAACGATCCACTTGTCCGCAAAGCCGTAGAGATCTGTATAGCGAAAGGCAAATTCTCCACCTCACTCCTTCAGACCTACCTCAGCAAATCGCACGGTTTCGTCTCTGGCCTCGCCGTCTGGTTCGAAGAAATCGGCGTCATCGGCCCAGCCAACGGCAACAAGCCACGCGACATCCTCGTCAAATCTCTAGACGAATTTGATGAATTAGCAAACGCCTAGCGCAGCCAACTATTAAATTTCCTTACAAGTTCATGCTATAATACAGGTATGGAAAAGGGAATTGAAATCTATAAATCTCCAAATGGCGAAATTACCTTTAATGTAGATACAGATCAAGAAACTATTTGGGCTACGCAAGCGCAAATAGCACAAATTTTTAACGTAGATCGTTCTCGTATTACGCATCATCTTCGGAACATCTTCAAGGATGGCGAACTCGACGAAAATTCAGTATGTGCGTTTTCCGCACATACTGCCGCTGATAGAAAAACGTACCAAGTCAAAACCTACAACCTAGATGCCATCATCTCTGTCGGCTACCGCGTCAATTCCAAGAAAGCCACAGATTTCCGCATCTGGGCCACCAAGACTCTCAAGTCTTACCTCACTGACGGCATCGCCATCAACCAGCGCCGCCTCAAGTCTCTAGACTCCAAGAAACTTGCCCAGGTAGAGGGAATGATGGGTGTCGTTCGTCGTCTCATCGCGCGTCAGGCCCTAGATGCTGGCGAGGCCAACGGCGTCTTAGAAGTTATCTCCAAATATTCCACCAGTTTCCAAATGTTGAAACAATACGACGACGGCCACATAGATCTCACTGCTCTAAACACCACCAAGAAACGCCAAAAGTCCCTAGATATAGATACTTGCAACAACATTATAGACAACCTCCGCCTCAGCACCCATTCTGGCGAACTATTTGGCAAGCCACGCAACCAGAGTTTTGAAGGCATTCTGCACAACATTTTCCAGAGTTACGACGACAAAGAACTCTATCCGTCCATTGCCGAAAAGGCCTCACATTTGCTTTATTTCATCATCAAAGACCACCCATTCTATGACGGTAACAAGCGTATCGGCGCCCTACTTTTTATCGTGTTTCTCACTATCAACGGGGAACAACTCACCAAGAACGGCGAGACGAAGATTAGCGACCGCGCCCTCACCGCACTCGCCCTCCTCATCGCCGAATCCGAACCCAGCGAAAAACCGCTCATCACGTCCCTCGTTATCAAACTCTTAGAGAACTAACTACACGTATTTTATTAAAAATATATCTGTAAAACTACACATATTTTTCACAAATACTTGACAAAATTACACATATTTGCTAATATGTGTATATGAAGACGTATAAGGAAAAAATCTACCACATCTTAAAGGAAAAACCTGGCCTTTCCGCGCAGCAAATTAGCGAAAAGTACGCCGTTGGCGATCGTTCCTATGTCAGCAAACTCCTTTCTTCACTCATTGATGAGAATCGTGTCCGTCAAGAGCGTCACGGCAGGGAAGTAATATATTTTGTTTCTGACTGCGTCGTCTTAGCAGAAGAAAATCTTAATCTTGTCGGACTTCACGAGGACGAAATCTGGACCAAAATTCGCCAAAGCACCAGCGAACTGCAACATCTATCAGAGAACGCAGAGAATATTCTCTATTTTGCTTTTACAGAGATGCTAAACAATGCTATAGACCACTCCCGTTCTGGCGTCGGTTATATCAAAATCTGGCTAGAGAAAGGCAACATAAAGTTCATTGTAAGGGACAAAGGTGTCGGAGTGTTCAACAATGTGATGGTTAGTCGCCACCTAGATAACGAAATAGACGCCGCTACCGAACTCATCAAGGGGAAACTCACCACCCAGCCAGGCTGGCACTCTGGCGAAGGTATTTTTTGGACATCCAAAGTCGCTGACCGCTTCAGCCTAAAAAGTTACGACTACCAGTTAATCCTAGATAACGTCATCAAGGACTATACTATTACAAAAAACAAGGCATCTCTTATCGGCACCGAAGTGGAGTTCACCATCGCTGCAGATACTACTAAGTCGTTGCAACAACTATTCCGTGAATACTCTTTTGATCACTCTAAACTTACGCTTGATACTACAGTTATACCAATTCGCCTCTTTGAGAGTGGTGATATCTGGATTTCGCGCTCTCAGGCCAAAAAAGTTCTTGCCGGCCTAGATAAATACAAAAAAATCATCTTTGACTTCGCCGGAATCAAAGTCATCGGTCAGGCCTTTGCTGACGAGATATTTCGCGTGTTCAATATACACCATCCAGAAATAGAACTAGAAGCGATAAATATGTCCGAATCTGTGGCTCTAATGGTCGCCCGCGCCAAAAATGACCCCACCGGCAGGCACTAGATAATTCATGCGACATTTTAATGTAACAATCCATTACGACATTATCACGTAATAGCAACAGTAAGCAGCCTCCACCCCTTGCCAACCACCCCTATCTGTGCTATAATGTATGCACAATATTAGCTCAGCAAGCGCGTCAACCTCATCGCGGTCGCGACGAGAGAACGGCACTTGCTTTAACCAAAGGAGTTCAAATGAAAGATTACGAACTTACGGTCGTGTTTCATCCCGATCTCGAGATGAATCTAGACCCCGCCCTCGATAAGGTAAAGAAACTTATCGAACAGAATGGCGGCAAAATCACCAAAGAAGAGAACGACGGCAAGAAACGCCTCGCCTACTCTGTCAATGGCCAAGATTTTGCTGTCTATTACTACTTCAATGTCAATCTTCCAGCAGAAGCCCCAGCCAAGATTTCCTCGGTTCTCAACATTACCGACGAAGTTTTGCGGTTCCTTCTCGTTCGCGAAGACGAATTGAAGGCCAAACTCGCAGCACGTCGCAAGGCCAAGGCTGACGACAAAGAAGAAGTAACCGAAGAAAAAGGAGAATAACTTATTATGCGCGGTTTTAGTAAAGTAATAATTACCGGTAACCTAACTCGCGACCCAGAACTTCGCAGCACCACCAATGGTTCTAGCGTATGTAGTTTCGGAGTTGCGGTTAATCGTGTTTATCGTGATGTCAGCGGAGAGCAAAAAGAGGAGGTATCGTTCTTTGATTGTTCCGCTTGGAACAAACTCGGCGAAATGATTGCCCAATACGGCAAAAAAGGCTCTGGCGTCCTCGTTTCTGGTCGTCTCACTCAACGTAACTGGGAAGACAAAAACGGTGGCGGCAAGCGCTCACGCGTAGAAATTGTTGTTGAAGATTTCAACTTCATCGGCGGTGGACGTGACAATGCATCAGACGGTAATTTTGGCCCAGCACCTAGCTCGGCTACCACAGCCGCAAAGGTAGGAACCCCAGACGATATCCCAGAAGGCGAAATCGATCTGAACGACGTTCCGTTCTAAAAGAAATAGTGAAGGAAGGATAGTAATGAAAAAATTTAAAAATGACCCAAACCTGTACTTCGATTATCGCGATGTAAAGACTTTGCAACGCTATATTGATGTATATGGTCGCATTGAGCCAATCAGCAAGACTGGTCTCTCTGCCAAGCAACAGCGCCAATTGGCTACCGCTGTCAAGCGTGCCCGCCATCTAGCACTTTTGCCATTTGTTTCTAATAACTAAGGAGTAGTATGTACGGACCAACAGATCTAAAGAAAAATACTCTTATCACTTTAGACGGTCAACCGTATAAGGTGGTAGAATACTCACAAAAAGTCATGGGCCGTGGCGGCTCCATCGTCAACGTCAAGGTAAAGAACCTCATCACTGGTGCACTTTTGCCAAAGACTTTCAAAGGTCAGGAAAAAATTGAACCAGCCGAGGTTACTACTCGCAAAGTACAATACCTTTACCGCGACGACGAGAAGTTCTACTTCATGGATCCAGAAACTTTTGAGCAATACGAACTCATGGCTGACATGGTCGGCGACGCCAAAGATTTTATGAAAGATGGTGATGAAATGGAAATCCAATTCTACAATGGTACTCCTATCAATCTCCAACTCCCAAAGAACCTCTGGCTCAAAGTCACCTACACCGAATCAGTCGTCAAAGGCGACACCACGACTTCTGTTATGAAGGACGCAACCTTGGAAACTGGCGTAGTTATCAAGGTACCGGCTTTCATCAAGGAAGGCGACATCGTATCCGTAGATACCGAAACCTACGAATACCGTGAAAGGCGCAAGTAGATGCTTACTCGCGGCTTCGCGAAAATTGAAGGCGCTATCCGCGCCTTCAATTTTGATTTCCGCGACAAAGTTGTTTTGGACATCGGCTCCTCCACCGGCGGTTTCACTGAAGCCGCATTGAATCACGGCGCCAAGAAGGTAATCGCGGTAGAGAAGGGCTCTCATCAAATGAAATCCCCTCTCCGCTTCGATTCCCGCGTTGAACTTCACGAAAAAACCGACATCTTCAACTATGATTTGGGAACGGGTGGCCGAGATACCTCTTCCGAAGGGCCTAAGACTTGGCCGAGCGGCCCGGAGCGGCCCGAGGAAGAGATTCTCGGCCAGGCCCTGTTCCCGGACATTATAGTTGCCGATGTCTCTTTTATTAGTTTAAGACCAATTCTCAAGTACGCGAAACATCACCTAGCAGGAAACCACACTGATTTTCTCGTGATGCTAAAACCTCAGTTCGAAGCCAAACCCCACCAACTTTGGAAAGGCGTAGTCAAGAACGAAAAGATTCGCCGCGAAATTATCAAAGATTTCGAGTACTGGCTAAAACAAAACGGTTTCATAGTTATAAAGAAACGTGACAATGATTTGCCAGGAAGGACTGGTAATCTTGAAAGATTTTATTTTTTACGTCTTGCAAAATAAAACATAAACATTTATAATAATAAGTATGAACTTATTGCATGGCGTGGGCGACTTCTTCTCGCTAGATATCGGGACAAATTCAATGCGTATTGTGCAACTTTTTGGTAACGCCAAAACAGGTTGGACATTATCCCGGTACGCCTATGTGCCAATTGACCCAAAGTTGACCGCCGACACATCCGAACTCGGTCGCAAGCGCCTCGGCGAGGCTATTCTCGGTGCCGTAGAACAGGCCGGCATCAAGACCAAGAACGTCGCAGTCGGTCTCCCGGCTAGCAAGACTTTTACTTCCGTCGTAGAGACTGCCACCCTCCCAGAAAAAGAACTCGCAAAATCTTTCAAATACGAGATAGACAAGTACGTTCCTATGGCCATCAATGACGCCAAGGCAGACTACGTCATTCTCGGCCTGAGCCCGAACGACCCAGCCAAGACCGAAGTTTTGGTCAGTTCTGTCGCCAAAGAATACGCCGAATCTGTCATGGAAATGATCGAAAAGACCGGCCTCAACATCATTGCTATGGAACCAGAGCCTCTCGCTATGGCTCGCTCTCTTGCGATACCAGGCGCTATGGATGCCACCATGATCGTTGACTTCGGCGAAAAATCTACCGATCTCGTCATCGTCTACAAGAACCAACCTCGTCTTGTCCGTTCTATCCCAGGCGGTTTCGGCGAGTTAGTCCAGGCCGTTACTGGCAACCTAGGTGTCCGTGAGGATCAGTCTCGTCAATTCATCCTCAAATTCGGTCTTGCCGAAGACAAAGTTGAAGGCCAAGTTTTCAAGATTCTCAGCCGTTCACTAGATAATTATGCTTCCGAACTCGCAAAGTCAGTTCGTTTCTTCCAGACCAAATACCTAAACGGCAAAGTTGGCGGCATTGTTCTATCCGGCTACGCCAGCATGATTCCTCTCTTCGCAGAATACATTGAAGCCAAAACCAACATCCCAACCATGAAGGGTAACCCATGGCAGTCTGTCCGCACCACTCCAGAGCAGCAGCGTGCATTAATGAGTGTAGCCAGCGAATTCGCAGTGGTGATTGGCTTATCAGAAAGGAGCAATGACTAATGGCCCGCGAAATTAACCTCGTTCCAGATATCAAGAACGAAATGATCAAAGCCCTAAAGCTTCGCAACCTCATCTTCTTTATTTGTATTGTCGTTGCCTCGGCATCCGTTGCTATCACCGCTGTTTTTGCAGTTATCGCCGGCGGCCAGCAAGCAGTCGTCAACGGCAAAAAGGGAACTATTGATAATCTCTCCAGCAAACTCAACTCTTATAGTGACCTTAGCCACTTCCTTACTATCAAGGACCAACTCAGCAATGTTTCATCTATTACCGATAACAAACAAGTCTTGTCGCGCACTTTTGGCATTCTTTCCGCCATTATCCCTACCGGCGCCGACACCATCAAGATTTCCGAACTCAACATCAACCTCGCCGAAGACGAACCTACATTCTCATTTGACGCCCAAGCCGATGCTGGTAGCGAACCATTCATTGATTATAACGTCCTAGATTCGTTCAAAAAAAGTATGCAATACATGCGCTATGATTATGGCGAATATATTGACAAATATGGTAACGCCATCCCATCGTATTGTATGATTGAACATGGAAATGACGGCGCATCGCTATATGATGCTAGCAACAAGAGTTACTACGCCTACTGGCTAATCACTGGCGAAGGTTGCGATCCTACTTTGGACCGTTCCGCTGCAGACGACGAAGAAGAATCTCTCCTAGAAACTACTGATACGACCACTACTAACGATTCTAACACTACCGACACGACTACCACTAACACTACAGACACCACCACAACTGACGCTACCAACGCCGCCAAGGCAAGCAGTATTAACGATTACACTACCGAGAATTATAATGGCCAAACCGTAGTAAAGATTTGGCGCACTCCACAGTTCTCAGCCTGGTACAAGGAAGATCCTAAAGAAGGCGAACCATACATGGATACTGATGGCAACATCTCCAACGTGGCTCACTTTGAATCTGCTTGTATAAAATATACTGGCACCGAAACCAGCGACAACAAAATCACTTGGTCATCCACCAACGATTCGTGCTTGCTTGTTCCAAACGGCTCAGACGGTATCGTTATCTCCGACTCATCAAACGGACGTAGCGCTTCATCCGAACTCGTTCTTCGCTTTTCGGCGACCATCACGTTCAACCCAGAAGTTTTCAAATACAATAACACCCACATGCTCGCTATCCCACCTTCCGGCCGTTACAACGTCACCGATTCTTACGTCCAGATTCAGAGCATGTTTACCGAACGTGCCACAGACTGCGACGAAGGCGATACAGAATGTAAAACAACCACAGGAGGGAACAACTAATGGCACGCGAAATCTCATTTACCAAACGCGCAAAAATCTCACAGGCACAACAATATATGCTTCTTTCTGTGCTTGGTGCATCAGTGGTTCTTGGCGTAGCAGTTTCTCTAGTTATTCATTTCTTCTCCCAAATCACCTTTAATGCCAAGGTCGTTTCCGAAGAGGATGCTGCCATTGTTACTTATTCAAACGCCATCAAGAATATCGGTATCTGCCAAAAGCCTAGCGGCAGCACCTACAGTGATGACGAAATAAAGAAGTGTAACCCAGACAACGTTAGCGTGTCTAGTGTTCCGGGCAGCCTTCGTTCCAACATCCTAGAAAGTATGGCCGACAATGCATCTCTTAGTTCCGTACCAAAGGAAGACAGTAACACTTGTATCAACCCAGCCAAGGCCAACGACCCAAAATACCAGAACAAATACTACACTTATAGTGAACTACAAGAAAAATATAACAAAGCAACCACTGCTCAAGAACTCGTCGACGCCACTAATTTGATTCAGACTTGTTCAGCACTTCGTGTTATTCCAGATGCTCTTCCAGCATTCAAGAACGAAGAAGCGCTTCTCGCTAGCCTGAACAAAATTTTCCTCATTTCTAACTGGGAACCAGAATCACTCAGCCCTACTGGCGAGGTCGAAGTCGCTGATTTTGGCACAAACCTGAACAAATTATCTGTTCGCCTCAGTATTGAGACTGACGCCGCAGAGACTCGCACTATTCTTGACAACATTGAGCGTTCTATTCGCGACTTTGATATCAACCGTGCAACTATTGAATGGCGTGGCGAAAACGCCCTCAGTCTCCAAGCCCAGGCTACTGCTTATTATATGGACCCAAGTTCCGTCACAGAGACCACAAAAACAATTACTCCAGGAGGTAAATAAATGAAAACCGATCTAACCACATCTATACTCGCCGCCATCTTTGGATTTGTTGTTGCTTTCGTGGTGACCAACTTGCTCGTTCCTGGCATTAGCGAATTTTCATTCAAAAACCTCCAAAACGCACCAGATGCTTCACTCGTTGAACCTAGCGAAGATGTCTTTAACTACCGCTCCGTAAATCCAACTGTAGAAGTATATGTTGGCGACGACGACCAGGATGGCACACAGAGCGTTTGTACTTCCTATGACGCCAACGGTAACTGTTCATCATATGCGGAGGAGTAATGGCACTCCTTACTAAAGAAGCAGAAGAAAAAATCATTGGTCTACTGCTGGCGGAAGGCCTTGCAGATCCTAATCTTGTTTCTCGTGTCCAAACGAATATCAAGCCAGAGCAGTCAGTTCTAAACGAATTATTGACGCAAAAAGTAATTTCAAACGATATGGTAGCACACGCCACTGCACTGGTAATTGGCGTTCCTTACGTAGAACTAAAAAACATTACTATTGACCAAGACATCCTCACCAAGATTCCGTACGAGGCACAAGTGCGAGTACTTGCCGTCCCACTCGGCGAAAAAGACGGTCTACTAAATGTCGCCATGGCTGACGTTACCAACGTTCAGTATACCGACTATATTTCCAACCTCATTAATCAGCCGATTCGCGTTTGGATGTCATCAGAACGTGGCATCCGCGAAATGCTAGAGAAGAACCACGGTGATTTCTCCGGCGTCAAAGAAGCCGTTCGCGAAACCAATGAAGAGATCGTAGAAAAAGACCAAACCGAAGTCAAGACTATCGTTCAGGACTCCCCGATTTCCAAGGCCCTAAACACCATTTTGAGTTACGCAGCCAAAACAAAATCATCCGATATTCACATTGAACCTCTCGAAGATTCATTAATTATTCGTTGTCGCGTTGATGGTGTTCTCCGGCGTATCATGGATTTGCCAAAAACCGTTGCTCCTGCGCTAGTCTCACGTATCAAGATTCTCAGTAACCTCAAAATTGACGAACATCGCATTCCGCAGGACGGTCAGTTTACGGTTTTGGTGGACGGCAAGGAAATTGACCTTCGTATTGCAATTTCCCCAGTCACTTGGGGTGAGCAAGTGGTTATTCGTCTTCTGGATAAGGAAGGCACCACTATGGAAATTGACAAAATGGGTATGACTGGCCGTGCTCTCCGTTCGGTCTTGAGCGGCATCAGAAAACCAAACGGCATGATTCTGACTTCCGGTCCTACGGGTTCTGGTAAGTCCACCACGCTTTACGCCCTAATTCAGCAAATCAAATCCGAAGAAATCAATATCGTAACTCTCGAGGATCCAGTTGAGTATAAAATGGAGGGAATTAACCAAATCCAAGTCAACCTAGACGCTGGACTTACCTTCGCCTCCGGCCTTCGTTCTATTCTTCGTCAAGACCCTGACGTAGTAATGGTGGGTGAGATTCGTGATGGTGAAACTGCCGGCCTTGCTGTCCAGGCTGCCCTCACTGGTCACCTTGTATTTTCTACTCTCCACACCAACTCTGCTGCTGGTATCTTGCCGCGTCTCTTAGATATGGGCATTGAGCCATTTCTTCTAGCATCCACCCTCAACGTTGTTATCGGCCAGCGTCTCGTGCGTCGCATCACCGAAAAACGTGAACTCTACAAATCTTCCGACCTCGAAACTTCCGGTATCAACTCTATCGTCGGAGATTTGCTTCCACAGACCGAAGAGGAAGTTGCCTCCGTCTCCGAAGATTTAGGTTATCCAGGACTTCCGGTCAAGAATGACAAGAACTATATGCTTGCCAAAGGTATGGATTCCAAAGAAACCCCAGGTGGCTACAAAGGACGTGCTGGTTTGTACGAAACAATTGACGTTGACGAAGACATTCAAAAGATGATTACCAAGCATGCAACCGCTGCAGAAATTATGCGCCTGGCCCGAAGCAAGGGAACAGTCACCATGCGTCAGGATGGCATCCTCAAGGTTCTTTCTGGCATCACGTCAATTGACGAGGTTAACCGTGTAGCGAGCGACTTATCATAAAACTTATGGTATAATAGAAATATGGAAAATAGTGGGCAATTAGTAACACCAAAAATTGAAACACTCCTAGAAGAATGCATTCGTCGCAAGGCTTCTGATTTGCATATTCAGCATGGACTGCCACCTATTTTGCGTATTGATGGCGCACTTATCCCAATTTCCGGCATGCCAGCGCTAAATGACGAGATGCTGCGTGGACTGATTTTTAGCACGCTCGACGAAAACCAGCAACAAATTTTCCTCAAAGACAAAGAGTTTGATTATTCGTTTGCCTTTGGTGATATTGCACGTTTCCGTGTTAATGCATTCCATGAACGTGGCAAAATGGCCGCGGCCTTCCGTCTCATTCCGAACCAAATTAAGTCTATCAACGATTTGGGTATGCCACCAGTCGTAGAAAGTTTTGCCGAGTATCCACGCGGTCTAGTGCTCGTTACTGGTCCGACCGGTTCTGGCAAATCTACCACACTCGCCGCTTTGATCGACAAAATCAACCGCGAGAAGTCCAAACATATCATCACCATTGAGGATCCAATTGAGTTTACTCACAAATCGCAACGTTCCGTCATTGTTCAGCGCGAAGTTCATTACGATACATTCAGTTTTAATGCGGCGCTTCGTTCTGTTCTGCGTGAAGATCCAGACGTAGTGCTAATTGGCGAGATGCGTGATTTGGAGACCATCCAAGCCGCCATTACTATCGCCGAGACAGGACACCTCGTTTTTGCTACTCTGCACACCAACTCTGCTGCCCAGTCAGTAGATCGTATGATTGACGTATTTCCGGCCCACCAGCAGCCACAAGTTCGTACTCAACTTTCCAACATGCTGATGGCGATTTGTTCGCAACGTCTAGTTCCAGCCATTGGTGGCGGTCGTGTTGCGGCTACCGAAATCATGGTTGCCAATGCTGCAGTGCGTGCGCTTATTCGTGACGGCAAAACTTTCCAACTCGACAACGCCATCCAAACTGGCGCAGACCAAGGTATGCAGACTATGGACCGTACTTTGGCAAAACTCGTTCAGACTGGCGTGATCACCTACGACTCTGCTCGCGAATATGCCGTAGACATTGAAGAACTAAACCGTTTAGTACGAGGATAAAATGAAGCGTTTTGATTACAAGGCCAAAGACAAAGAAACCGGCAAAATGCTCAAAGGCAGCATCCAGGCTGATAATGAGCAAACCGCCGGCCGCCTTTTGATTGAACAAGGCCTCATTCCGCAGTCTGTTGTTGAAGAAGGAGAGAACGATCCTTTCGTCAAAGTCAAAAACCGTATTACAGCCAAAGACCGCATCGTTTTTACGCGCCAACTTGCCACTTTGATTGGTGCCGGTCTTCCACTTTCCGCATCACTTCGCACTGTCGCCGACCAGACCGAATCCAAGGGTATGCGTGCCGTCGCCGAAGAAATCATCACTTCCGTAGAATCTGGTAAGAGTCTATACGAGGCTTTCTCTGCTCATCCAAAGATTTTCAATGGCGTTTATCTCGCGCTCATTCAGGCCGGTGAAAAGTCTGGTACGCTAGATCTCGCCCTGAAGCGTCTTGCCGACCAAGAAGAAAAAGACGCCGCCATGATGAGCAAAATCAAAGGCGCACTTGTCTACCCAGCCATTATTCTCGTAGTTATTATCGCAGTGCTTGCATTCATGATGATTCTCGTTGTGCCTCAGGTTCAAGGTCTTTATGAAGACATGGGCGAAGAACTTCCAGGTCTTACTCAGGCCTTGGTCAACATTACAGAGTTTTTCGGCCAATTTGGTTGGTTGGTTGCAATCATTGTTATCGGTATCGGCGTGGGTGCGTGGTTCTTTGTCAAACGTACGCCAATGGGTCGCGAAGTTGCCGATAGTTTCAAGATTCACGTCCCTCTCTTCGGTGGACTATTCCGCAAACTCTACGTTTCACGTTTTGCTCGCACATCAGAAATGATGTTGGCGACCGGCGTGCCAATGGTGGAATCTATTACTACGGCCATTGAATCTACTAACAACGTTGTTATCGAAAAAGAGTTTTCAAAATCTCTTGAAGGTCTCAAAGGAGGGAAGAACCTTTCCGAATCATTGACTGGCCTAGAATATATGCTTCCACTTGTTCCACAAATGGCTGGCATTGGCGAACAGTCTGGTAAAATTGACGAAATGCTTGGCAAAGCCGCGCAAGTTTATGAAAACGAACTAGACGAACAAATCAACAACATTTCTACCATGATTGAGCCAATTCTCATGGTCATCATGGCGGGTCTCATCGGTGTCGTGGTCGGTGGTACCTTGCTCCCAATCTACTCACTCGTAAACAGCGTTTCCGCGTAACGTTCTATCTAAGTCATTAACGTTGCGATCGCGTCTGAGAAAGACTCTTTTGAAGGGCCTAAGACTTGGCCGAGCGGCCCGGAGCGGCCCGAGAAAGAGCCTTTTCGGACGCTCTCGTTACAGAACTGCTAGCACCGGGCGCAGTCCTGATTCACCTCCTCAATTATCGCTTTGGCTTGCAAAATACTCACGAATCTTAGCATAACTTGTCATTCGCCTCCAAAAAATCACCCTTGCGGGTGATTTTTGATGACAGGAGATTCGTTAGTTATTGCTACAGTAAGTACCACCGCCTTCAAGCTTGTAGACGATAGATACCTTACGCGTGCCACTATTGGCAACTGTCTTTTCGCCGTCACAGGTGGCGCCAGTTACAACCAAGATTTCGTAATTTTGCGTTGCAAAATCTGTGGCGTTGCGTTGAGCAGTGTTCGCACAGTCACCATTTCCAGAAGTTGCACCGCACGCTACCAATTTAATTGTATATTCATTACCGTTTGGATCTTCAAATGTGTCACCGCCAGCCTTCATATAGTTGGTAATAAAACTATTCCAGTCATTTTGAGTTTCTGGCAACTTATTCCTGTTATTCGCTTGATACTGTGTAATCTGGGTCATCATACCAGACAATTGGTCGCGCCTCTGTGTATCTCTCTGAGAACGTTGCATTGCTGGAAGCGCAATAAACACCATAAGGAAGATGAGACTAGCGATAGCGAGCACGAGCACAACTTCGATGATCGTAAAACCTTTTTTGCTTTTAACTTTTGACATAAAGTCCTTTCTAAATTATTTTATCACCACACTTGAGATGGTACTTGATTTTATCTTACATGATTATGCTTAAATAGTCAATAGTATTTTAATACACTTTTAAGATTCTCCGCAATAAACTCCGCCTCCTTCTAATTTATATAGTACCGCCACTTTTCGCGTGTTTGCAGCGCCAACTGCTTGTTCACCGTTACACTTCGCACCTTCAACTACATAGATTTTATATTCGTTCGGAAAAGTCGCATTATTTGCAGCATTAGCCTCGCTTATATCGCATGCCTGGTCGTATCTTGCTGAATTTGTACATTTCGTAACTACTATCTTATATGGCTCACCAACTGGATCGGTGAAGCTGTCGTCAAAGAAATCACGATAAAACGCCTGCCACGAAGTTTTATCCGTAGCTGGTGTTATCGCGGTATTGGTTGCGTCACTGCGCGTAAACGAAATGGTCGTAGCACTTGAATTTTTGCTCGGCAACGCACCGCGATTATTATTTGTTTGGAAATTTTTTAACCTCTGCACGAAGGTAAGCATATCATCACGACGTTGCGTATCGCGTTGGGTGCGCCATACCTGCGGCAGGGTAATAAATACCATCATAAAAATTAGGCCCGCAATCGCTAGCACTAAAGCGACTTCAATTAAAGTAAAACCTTTTTTCCTCATAATTTAAGTATAAATTAATTCTTCAAAATTTCAAGATACTTATGGTAATATAAAACTATGCAACTATTGTTTTTCATATTATTGTTCGTACTCGGCGCCGCTATCGGTTCGTTCCTATGTTGTCAGGCTCGCCGGTTACATTTGCGGGACACCAAAAAGAAAAAACTTGGCCGCCGCTCCGTCTGCATGCATTGCAAAAAACAACTCAAATGGTACGACAATATTCCTATCATCTCGTGGCTGGTTCTGCGCGGCAAATGTCGTAACTGTCATCACAAAATCGGCATTGCAGAATTCTTGTCAGAAATCTTTTGCGCACTAACTTTCTTGGCGCTTGGCAGCACAATTGACGTGCTGCACGCATCGCCAATGGAATGGGGAATATTTGTGACTGTCATTATCTTTGCTACTATAATGTGTTTTCTCGGCATCTATGACGGGCTATACGGCGAACTTCCTGTGTTATTTCTTTACCTTGCGATTGCTACTTCGCTAGTTATAGTTATTTTGCGCCAGGCTGCCATTTTTGCATCTGGTGGCGCATCATGGACTCCAACCCTGATGGCACTCGCTAGCGGAGCCGTCCTAGGAGGTCTCTACTTATTACTATATTTGATTTCCAAAGGCAAATGGGTTGGTGATGGCGACTGGCTCTTGGCGCTCGCCGTTGGTTTGTCGCTTGGTTCACCATGGCTCGCCATAATCGCATTATTTGCTGCAAATTTCTCGGCGACCGTAGTTATGTTTCCGATCATCAAGCAAAAAGGGAACCACAAACTGCACTTTGGCCCCTTTCTCGTATTCGCTTTTGTAATTACGTTTACTTTCGCAAATATTCTTGAATCCATGTTATAATTATTTTATGCATAAGCGTGTAGGTGACACTTTGGTGGAAGTAACACTGGCTATCGGTATTTTTTCTATGGTCGCGATTGCTGTTGTCGCCGTAGTTAGCGGCAGTACTTCTGGCGCCCAGTCTGCGCTTGAGACTACTGTCACGCGCGAACAAATTGATGCTCAAGCCGAGGCTCTACGCTTCATTCATAATTCATATATCGCCGACGTCAAGACCGACCAAGACGCTGCTGGCAACGCTACCACTACCGAACCATATACCTCACTCTGGCGTGCGGCTACGCGTCGCGCCAACACTGAAGACGAGTTTGGTGAAGAAGAATTGCGTGCCCACCTGACCCCAGACACTTGTGCTAGTGTCTATAATGGCAACACGCTTCGCGATCACGGTGCCTTCATTATTAATACTCGCGCACTAGGCAACGTAAAAAATCGCAGCGTTGACGAAATAATTCTCACTCCAGCAGAAGATAGCGGCGCCAACAAGTTCATTCCAGCCGTCACCTTTCCGCGTCTAGTTTATGGCGGCAAAATCAGCCAAAACGAAGTAACTAGTTATCTCGATGACATTAACAATGTTAACCAAACTCTCACCAGCGCCGAAGGTCTCTACATCATCCCAGTCAAAGACGCCGATTCTACTACCATTGTTACATCCGAGACCGTTGAACACGGCGCCGCCTATTACGACTTTTACATTATGAGTTGTTGGTATGCCGGCAACGCCGAACGCCCTTCCACGATTTCTACGGTAATCCGCCTCTACGACCCAGATGCCATCACCGAATCCGCACAGGACCATAGCGTCAAGATTTCATTCAACGGTAACGGCGCCACTTCCGGCAGAATTGGCATGGAAAAAGTACCATTCGGTAGCACATTTGTATTGCCAGGCGTAGAAAACTTCTACAGGCAGGGCTACAAATTTGTCGGTTGGAGTACAAAACGCGATACCACTGTAGACGAAGTAAAAAGCGGTCTCAAAAACGACGACGTCCAAACTTATTTGGCTGGCGAAACATACCAGGCTCCGAATTGGCTTGACGACAAATATTCCGACTACAAAACATTTTATGCCATTTGGGAACCTATTCCGTATACTTTGCACATTGCATACGATACGCAGGGAGGCAACAATATTGGTGAGTCAGTTTATAACAATGTCAAATATTTAGATACTATCAATATTAACACTATTCCAACTCGCAGCGGCTATTTCTTCATTGGTTGGACTGACGCCACCAATTACAGCGACGAGAGCCTCACCTCGTGGTCCAGGAACAACACTACGCAGGTCCTCACCGCCGGCAATAATCCTACCGACACAGAAGGTGCAGATGTTCGTCTTACCTTGCGCGCCAATTGGGAGCCTAATTATCGTATCAACTATAGCACCGACAGCGTTCAGCAAGTGAACTCACACTATTGTCATCAATCTGCTGGCGACTGTTATGTCTCATCAGAAAAACCAACTAAATCCGGCTATCTCTTCAATGGTTGGTGTACAGTTGGCTTATCCGCCGGCGAAACTTGTAGTGGCAGGACATTCTATTCCAGCAATACCATAGATTACGACACGTTGAAGAGCAGAGCCGATGGGAACAATAATGTTACTCTGTATGCCATTTGGTCAATCTTTAATGACACGATCACCGCAAGGGCCACTTGGAATAGAGGACGCGTAGGATCTACCACTCAGTACCCAGATTTTGATACATATGTCTCTGGTCAAAAGTCCAATGGCACCACTTTCCTTGCCTATTACGGTAGCAAAATTAGTAGCGACTTAGACGGTACTACTATTGCCCAATTGGACCACGACTGCATTTCTTCCTGTGGCGATGAAACCTTCGTCATTAATACTCTTGGCGGTAGGAACTACTATTACTATGTCTACAATCGTACCGGTAGTTTCGCTACCAACGGCCTAACTATTGTGGTTTCTAGCCCTCAACTCGGTACATACACCTTTGAGTCAAAGAATGCAAACGGCACACTTACGGGTACTTACAATTACTGGAACGTTTTTGCCTACATCGACGGCAAGTTCGTTATCAAGAACACTATCACGAGTTCACCAAATACTTCATATCGCGAATAACTATTTCGTTTCACTATGAAACTTTTCGTGAATATCTCTGAGATGCGCATCCGTCACATGCGTATAGATTTGTGTCGTAGAAATATCCGCGTGCCCTAGCATTGACTGTACTGCGCGAATATCTGCGCCGTTCATCAACAAATCCGTTGCGAACGAATGCCTCAGAGTGTGTGGCGAAACGTGCTTCGTAATGCCGGCTAGCCTTGCATATTTTTGCACTACTCTTTCTACCGACCGCGGCGTCATCCTGCGGTAATCACCTGACGTATCCACTGCCTGCAAATTTCGCGAATTGTTCAAGAACAATGCCGGCAGGGAATCGGTCCGCGCATCCAGATAATCACGCACCCTGTCTGCACACGACTGACTAATAAAAATCGGACGGTCCTTGGAACCCTTTCCACGCACCATAAACTCGCGGCGTTCCAGATTTACTGAATCGCGATTCAGCGCCGTAAGTTCTGATACACGTAGCCCGCCAGAATACAACAACTCAATAATCGCCCTATCGCGTAGTCCAGATTCAGTGGACAAGTCAATTTGTTCCAGCATATCTTCCACCTCATCAAAATGCAAGAACGTCACTTGCTTGCGCACGACATGAGGTAATTCAATTAGTGATGGATCTAGCGATTTTATTTCTCGTCGCGCTAAGTATTTCATGAAGCCTCTAAGGGCAATCAGATGATACGCCTGCGTAATCACTTTTAAGTCATCACCACCATTTTCCGAACCGTACCGGTTCAATTTTAAACGATATTTTCTCAGCACCTCGCGGGTAATATCTGATGGCTTCAAATCGTCTTTGTTCAAAATCTCCGAACAAATTTCCAAAAATCGCTCTAAATATAGTTTATAGTTATTGACCGTCTTCTTGCTGCGACCGCTTTCAATCTCCAAATGCTCCAAAAAATCGTTTAACAAATCATACATGTCCATAACATTATTATATCAAATCTAGCAAACAAAAAACCGAAACGCCCCCTCGTTTCGGCTTTTAGCTATCTATTTACAAAACCTGTATGCGTCGCGAATAATCATCACTTCTTCATTCGTCGGTTCTACGTATACTGGGACCGTTGAATCTTCTGCAGTGATTACGCCACTTGTGATTTCTTTAAAGCTGGCTATCGCATTATTTACTTCGCGATTAATCTTGATTCCTAGTGGTGCAAGGCCTTTAATGATAGATTCGCGTGTTTCGGCACCGTTTTCCAGTACGCCAGCCGTAAATACAATTGCATCAACTTCGCCACCGAGTTCCAAGTAATACTCTGCAATGTAGCGATCGATACGGTCTACGTACATATCCAGTGCTAGTCGTGCATTTTCGTCACCTCTTTCAATGGCTTTTTCTACGTCGCGATTATCGTTAAAACCACAAACTCCAAGCAAACCAGATTTTTTGTTCAATGCTTCATCTACTTCGTCATAGGTCATTCCTGCTTCATCAATCATGTACTTGATGATAGATGGATCAATTGATCCAGAGCGAGTACCCATCATTAGTCCATCGAGTGGAGTCAGACCCATCGTCGTATCATAGCTTTTGCCGTCTTTTACAGCTGTAATCGAAGCTCCAGAACCTACGTGGCAGATAATCAAATTAATATTTTCTTTGCCGAGCTTCTTCTGCATTACTTCTGTAATATATTTGTGGCTCGTACCATGGAAACCATATTTTCTTACACCATATTTTTCATACCACTTCATTGGCACTGGATACATGAACTGTTCTTTTGGAATTGTTTGGTGAAAAGCTGTGTCAAACACTGCCACCTGCACCGCATCCGGCAATGCTTTTTGCATTGCTTTAATTCCGGCAATGTTGCCAGGATGATGCAAAGGCCCGAGTTTTGTCAAATCCTTAATATCTTTGAGTACCTGATTATCAATTATTACTGAATCAGAATACTTTTCGCCACCGTGAAGTACGCGGTGTCCTACGCCACGAATCTCACTCAGCTCGGAGACTGCCCCGTAGTTCACTAATTCTTCTAGCATCACCGCCACTGCCTCAGAGTGGTCTCTGATTTCGCGCTTAGTTTCAGTTTTCTTGCCTTCAAATTTGATCGTATAAAAACTGTCCTTCGCCCCAATCTTTTCTACATAACCGCCAATAATAGAAATTTCCGCCGGCATATCGTATAGTTGAAACTTTAACGACGATGAACCAGCATTAACACATAGTACTTTCATTTTACTCCTTTTTATTAGCCATATTATATCATAAAATCATCTGCAGAGAAAACGCTAAAGCACCTTGTTCAAGAATTCTCGTACTCTTGGCGTTTTTGGATGTTCAAAGAATTCCGTTGGCGTACCTTCCTCAATGATTTTACCTTTGTCAATGAAAACAATTCGCGTTGCAATTTCCCGTGCAAAACTCATTTCGTGTGTTACTATCATGATGGTCATCCCGCGGTCAGCGAGTTCGCGAATCAGCGAGAGCACATCACCTATAGACTCTGGATCTAGTGCCGAAGTTGGTTCATCAAACAATAGTACTTCTGGCGACATCATCATTGCCCGAATTATCGCTATACGCTGTTTTTGCCCGCCAGATAGGGAAGCAGGATAAGAATTTGCTTTGTTGGATAGTCCAATGTGCCTGAGTAATTCTTTTGCGCGTTTTTCCGCTGCATCGCGCTTCATTACCCGTAATTTCACTGGCGCCAACGTCAAATTCTCCATTACTGTCAAATTATTAATCAAATTAAAATGTTGGAAAACCATTCCTATGTCACGGCGAATTTTGCGGATATTTCTGTCGGTCACAATTGTTCCATCAAAACTTATCATTCCGCCCGTCGGTTCTTCAATCCGATTTATACACCTAAGAAACGTAGATTTACCAGACCCACTCGGACCTAGCACTACTACGCGCTCGCCTTCGTGCAACTCAAAATCAATCCCACGTATTACTTTATTTTTGCCGTAAGTTTTCTTTAAATCTTTGATGATGAGTTCTGTATTTCTTTCCATTATTCTTCCGCCCTCAAATCACTTCGCCTTAGGCCTTTTTCTATTCGCTTCACGATAAATGTAATCAAATAAATTGTTACCAAATAGAACAGCGCCGCCGTGAACATTGGCACGATATAACTCGCCATATTTTGTCCAGAACCGATATCTTTTGCGGCCATATTTAGGTCGTACATGCCTACCATACTTACGATCGCGGTCTCCTTAATCACGGTAATAATTTCGTTGCCGAGTGCCGGGATAATGTTTTTAATTGCTTGTGGTGCTACAATTTTCATAAAAATTGTAGTCTGCGAAAGTCCGAGTGCCATTCCGGCTTCAGTTTGGCCTTTGTCTACCGACAATATCCCGCCACGAATCACTTCTGCAGTATACGCGGCAGAGTTTAGCCCAAACGCAATAATTGCAGTGATGATACTCGGGAATCCCCGAATCGCAAAAATAATAAAGAACATAATAAACAGTTGCAATGCCATTGGTGTACCGCGTATAATCGCCACATATGTGCTGCAAATAAACTTTGGTACTACCAGCCACCTGGATGGCTTTGCTGTGTCTACGAGCGCGATAATTGTACCGAGCAAAATCCCGATCAATATTGCGAAATACGATACCTGAATCGTCAGCAAAAATCCGTGCAACAAAGAATCAATATACTCCGGTGTACTAAACAATTCTGCTATTTTTGCGAAAAAATCACTCATCTGTTAGCCCCATATATTTTAATACCAAACGGTCAATTTCTGTTTGTCCATTCTCGTCTTCAGTTAGCATCTCCCCAAGTACCGCATTAAATGCCTCTAGCAAATCTCCACGCGACTTGTTGACTGCAATCGCGTAAGATTCTTCTACTGGATAGTCTTCTGCACGTGTCGGACCAGAATAATATAATGGCAAAGCGTCAAATTCCGGATTTTTTTCTACGATAAATTTTGCCGCGAGTTCGTCCGCGATCGCATAGTCAATAATGTGTGCATTAATTGCGTCAGCCGCTAATTGGTGCGAATCAATACCTTTGATTTCTGTATTCGTGCCAGACAGCACCCCGTCTTCGATTTCGCTATCCACGAAAATATAACCAGTGCTTCCGATTTGCGATCCCAACTTTGCGCCAGCCAATGCTTCCCAAACAACATGGTTATCGCGAAGCGATGGCGGATTATTACGATTGAAAATCACATATTGTACCGAATCATAATAGGGAATTGTAAAGTTAACTTTTTCCTTGCGCGCTGGTGTAATCGTGAGTCCAGCCGCACCGGCATCCGCAATTAATCCAGCTTCTACGTTGTCAATTATTACGTCAAATTCCACATTCTTAATTTGAATTTTTTTATTCATTTTTTCGGCGACGCGGTTAACAATATCTACATCTACGCCTACGATTTTACGATCTTTATAAAACTCAAACGGCGCAAAAAATGCATTAGTTTCCACCACATAATCATAATTATTGTCACCCTGAATAGAAAAATAGACACTCGCCCCCATGCCAATAGTTACTACTACAAACAAAATAATAAATATAGCATGTTTGACCTTTCGCATAATATTATTATACATCTTTTTTGTATTAACATAAACATTTTATAATAAAAAATGGTGACCCGGGTGCGAGTCGCCCCCGAAGGCCGACTCCTAACTGAAAAAGGCCCTCTGGAGGCCTTAGACTCTATGGTGACCCGGGTGCGAGTCGAACGCACAACCTCTTCCTTAGGACGGAATTGCTCTATCCATTGAGCCACCGGGCCATATTATGCTATAATTATAACATGACTCTCTTAAAGAAAAAAGCAGAGAAAAAGACTGAACAAGAAAAAGTCGACGAACGCCGCGAGGAAGTCCTTGCGCGCGGTCGCAAGTTTAAATATCCTCTTCAATGGACCAAACATCGTGTTGTTATTAGCACTATGCTAATCGCTTTTATCGTCCTTGCAATTGTTGTCACTAGCGGTTGGCTCGCACTTTATCGTTTCAATATGACCGACGATATGCTTTTCCGCATCACCAAAATCATCCCAGCGCCAGTTGCCATCGTAGACGAAGAAAGCGTGCGCTTTTCAGACTATCTGATGTTCTATCGCAGCAGTTTATTGTCTATCGAACGCCAGTCTGGCGATGTAGACAATGAAGGCTCCATCGAGGTCCTTCGCGAGCAATACATGCGCGCCGCATTATCCGAAGCGGAGGAATATACTTTCGCATTAAAACTCGCCAAGGAGCAGGGAATTACAGTTACCGAGGACGAGATTAACCAAGAATACGAACGACATCGTAGTCTCGGTGGCGTAGAGCGTAGCGAAGAGGCTTTTCTCAAAATTATCAAAGAGAACTTTGGTCTAGACAAAGATGAATACCTTCGCATGCTAGAACTCACCATCATCAAGTCAAAGGTTGAAATGGAAACCGATGAAAACGCCAACAAAATCGCCAATCAAGTAGAAAAACTCCTCTCCGAAAACGGCGGCAACTATGCCGCGATTGCCGAAGCCCTCGGCGACAAGGTAGAATATCAGGAAACAGGTGGCATGGTCGGCAGTCAAAATATTGATGGTGGACGTGCGTCCGAAGCCATTAAGTTGGAACCAGGCCAGCAAAGCGGTCGTTTCGTCTCCATTAATGGTGATGGTTATTACTTCGTCAAACTCATCAAGAAGACCGAAACGGAAGTAGATTTTGTTTCCATCAAGGTTCCATTCACTGAATTTCAAAAACGTTTTGATGCGCTCCGCAAAGAAAACAAAATCAACGAACTTATCGAACTAAAAACCGCACAATAAAATAAAGTCCCGTCAGGACTTACTTTTTCTGGTGCGGGTACAGGGAGTCGGACCCTGATCTCATCCTTGGGAAGGATACATAATAGCCGCTATACGATACCCGCGACACTTCTCATTATAACATAAACAGGGGAAATATGGTATAATAAATGTATGCAAGAAATATCCGCTCAACTTAAAAAAGTTATTCAGGACCTCTACGGTCTAGATTTTGATCCCGAACTCTCCCCATCTCCAGCCAACATCAACGCCGACTATTCCACTAACGCACCCTTGAAACTCGCCAAAGTATTACATAAGTCGCCTATGGAAATTAGCGAAGAATTGAGGGAAACGCTAATTTCTGATAAAGGGGTATTTCGGAGCGCGGCAGCGCGAGAGATAGCGCCGTCCGCCCATGGCGATGGGCCGGACGGACGCGGCCCCGTATCAGAAATCAGCGTTTCTGCTCCAGGTTTCCTTAACTTCACTCTGCCAGACGACTATTACGAAAATCGCATAGAGTTAATCAGCGCGGATTACGAAGCGTCCATCAAGAGCGACGCATTTACCGGCAAGACCGTGATTTGCGAATTCAGCGACCCAAACCCTTTCAAAGTCCTCCATGTCGGTCACCTATATACCAGTATCGTCGGCGACTCAATTTCTAGACTCTTTGAATATGCCGGTGCAAATGTTGTCCGTGCGAACTTCGGCGGCGACGTCGGACTCCACGTAGCAAAGACCATGTATATCCTCATGCAGAAGAATCCCGCCGAACTCAAAATTGAAGATATTGCCAAATGCTACGTAGAAGGTACCGCCGCCTACGAAGACGACGAAGAGGCCAAACAGAAAATTACCGAGTTAAACAAAGAGATTTATGAAATCAACTCCGAAGATATTCATGGCGCTCCACTTGCGGACTTGTACTGGCAAGGCAGGGAACTGTCATACGATTATTTCAAAGATTTCTACACCAAAATCGGTGTTCATTTTGACAAATTCTATCCAGAATCTACCGTCGCTGCTTTGGGCTTAAAAACCGTCAAAGAACAATTAAAAAACGGCGTCTACGAAATGTCTGACGGTGCTGTCATCTTTAATGGAGAAAAATACGGTCTCCACACCCGCGTCTTTATTAACAAAGAAGGTGTCCCAACTTACGAAGCCAAAGACGTTGGCCTCATTCTCACAAAGAACAATGATTATCATTTTGACAAATCTGTCGTTATCACCGGCTCCGAACAGCACGATTATATGAAGGTCGTTCTGAAATCTGTTGAACAATTCGCTCCAGACTTAGTTGCGAAGACTAGCCATCTAACACATGGCCTTGTCAAATTACCTGGCAATGTAAAAATGTCTTCCCGCAAAGGCAACTTTCTCAAGGCTGTTGACGTTTTGGACATGGTTAGTGACGCTCTTGCCGAAGAATATAACCCTCACGACACCAAAGTCTCTCTCGCCGCCACCAAATACGCTTTCCTCAAATACAAAATGGGCGGCAATATTGTCTTTGACCCACACGAATCCGTCAAAATGACCGGTAATTCCGGCCCATACTTACTGTACTCAGCCGTTCGCGCCAAGAAAATCCTAGATAAAATATCTGCAGAATCGCAAAGCGTTGCACAAGGGGTATTTCGGAGCGCGGCAGCGCGAGAGATAGCGCGCGAACCCCGTGGCGACGGGAGTGAGCGACGCGACCCCGGTGTAACGGCTTGCGATTCGACTGAACGTGTTTTAGCCAAGAGACTTCTAGAATACAAGGACATTCTACGCGACGCTGTCGCCGAAATGGCTCCGCACAAAGTCGCAAACTACCTCTATGAACTCGCCCAAGATTTCTCACGTTTTTACGAAAACTGTCCAGTTGCTGGCAGCGACCGAGAGGCACAGCGTGTCAGGCTCGTTCGGGTTTTTCTCGCGACTATGACGCACGGACTAAACATCTTAGGTATTGAAATTCCGGAGGAAATGTAATGAAACGTGCAAAACTACTATGGGTAGATTTAGAAATGACCGGCCTAGAACCGGAGAAGGATAGTATCCTTGAAGTTGCTGCTATCGCCACTGATATGCAACTAAATGAAATCGCACGGTACGAAGCCGTCATCAAAGTCCCAGAAAAACTAATGAAAGAACGCATGGTCGGTGATTTTTGGGAAAAGAACGCGGAGTCTCGCGATGCTCTAATCGCCCAAAACGAAAACGGCCAGCCAGTCGCCAAAGTTGAAGAGGAATTATTAAAATTCCTTGATGAACATTTCGGCAGAGAAGTCTACCTTGCCGGCAACTCCATTCACCAAGATCGCAAGTTTATTGAACGCGAAATGCCAGAGTTAAACAAGCGGCTCCATTACCGCATGCTGGACGTTTCCGCTTGGAAGATTTATTTTGAACACGCTTTGAACAAAAAATTTACCAAGCCAGAAAATCATCGCGCGCTTGACGATATTGAAGGCTCAATAGGAGAACTCAAATGGTATTTGACATTTCTAAAGTAACCGGCATCGGTGGTTACATCACAGAACAGGGAAAAGACAAAAACGACCAATCACGAGTTATTTATCGCAAAGACGACAAGGCATTTTTGGTTATTAACAAAAACACTATTGAGATTCGTACGGATTCAGAATTAAGGAAATTACTCACCGAAAAATACGAATCAGTTATGGAATCTCGCTACTTTGGTCGCGGTGGCATTGAAATCGTCCTCGCTGGTAATCAACTGAGCGACGACGAACTTTATGATCTCGTTCGTCTCAGTTACAATTTATCGTAAATAGAGAATAAAACGCCAGTAAGGTTCTCCATCCTCACCACCGGCACAGACCTTAGTGGCTCTACCGATACTCTCTACACTCCTAATGGCTATACGCTCATTAATACTAATCCGTACTACTTTGTCCGTTCCGGCTACGTGAATGGCTTTAGGCTTTACTACTTTACTGGGAACGCCCTCTACTGGTCTAGTACTGCTGTTTCGGCTTCGCAGGCTTGCTACCTGTACTTCGATTCCGGTGGTGTATGGCCGGCGCACCGCTACGACCGCAACTACGGAAGGTCCCTCCGCTGCGTGGTGCGGTAGTAGTTGTTAGTGTTTATAGCATTAATGATAAATAAAAAGTACGCCGGCGTCGCCAACGGCACAGACTCTGGCTCTGGTGACATAACTAATGTTGGTTATCAAACTAATGGTTGGGATAAACTTAGTACTCATCCACTCTACTTTACTCGCGCGGGCCGCCTGTGGTCAGATGAGTACAGGTACACTACTACCGACCTGTACTACTGGTCCACTACGTCGTATAGTGGCTCGAACGCTTACAACCTGTTCGCGTACTCCGGTGCATTGTATCCGGCGGAAAGGTACAATCGCGCGAGCGGCTTTAGCGTCCGGTGCGTGACAAGTCAGATGCTGGTATGCCATTTACGGAATTCAGAGTTGGTAGGTAATTACTTCGTCCTTACCATCGGCACAGACCTTAGTGGCTCTACTAATACTACCTACACCCCTAATGGCTATACACTCATTAATACTAACCCTTACTACTTTGTCCGTTCCGGCTACGTGGACGGCTCCACGCTTTACACCTTTACTGGGTACGCCCTCTACTGGTCTAGTACTGCTGTTTCGGCTTCGCAGGCTTACTACCTGGACTTCCGTTCCGGTGCTGTATACCCGGCGCGCCGCAACGTCCGCTACTACGGGTGGTCCCTCCGCTGCGTGGCTGCTAGTATACGCGGACGCCTATAAATTACGAGAATTATTTGCATGGCGTGGCACGATACGATACGATGCAACGAATATACAGGACAGAACCCTCCATGCACCGGACGCTAAAGCCGTGCCCGCGATTGCGCCTGTGTGCCGGATACAATTCGCCGGAGTCCGCGTACAGGATGTAAGCGTACGAGCCAGTATACGACGTAGCGGACCAGTAGTCCAGCTCAGTAGTAGTGTTGTAGTATTCTGCTGACCACAGGAGGCCCGCGCGAGTAAAGTAGAGTGGATAAGTACTAAGTTTATGCCAACCATTAGTTTGATAACTAACATTAATTGGGTCACTAGAGCCAGAGTCTGTGCCGTTGGCGACGCCGGCGTACTTTTATATTACTCACACTTATTGGAAGAATAAGCAGAAGTATGATATATGTTTACCAGAAGCACAATACTTTTTCGCCACAAGTATAGGTAGGGGGTTGATTTTTATTCTACACTATGCCTATAATGTG
>JAFWKY010000007.1 GCA_017514105.1 Candidatus Saccharimonadota bacterium | reverse complement strand
TCTCCTGCCGATAAGCAGAAGAAATCTTAAAATAATCTAAACTGATTCTACCATACAAGATTGTAGAAGTCAACCCTACCTTCATTTTATAAAATAAGATATAATTGTCAATAGAAAGGTAATACTATTATGGCAAAAAAAGATGCGGCGGTGGATAATACAAAAACGAAGAAAGATGACGGACGGTCTGAAGCACTAAAATTAGCAATTTCACAAATTACGAAACAATTTGGTGACGGCTCAATTATGAAATTGGGTGAGACGCCAAGAATGGATGTGGAACTCTTGCCTTCTGGTTCTCTGTCGTTGGACTTGGCGCTCGGTGGCGGTTGGCCGAAAGGGCGTATTATTGAGATTTATGGACCAGAATCGTCTGGTAAGACGACTTTGGCGCTTCATGCAATTGCGGAGATTCAAAAGCAGGGTGGACAGGCGGCATTTATTGATGCAGAACATGCTCTAGATCCGGCGTACGCTAAGAAAATCGGCGTGAAAACAGAAGATTTGCTGATTAGCCAGCCAGATAATGGTGAACAGGCTTTGGAAATTTGTGAAACCTTGGTGCGCTCTAACGCGGTGGACCTTATCGTAGTGGACTCTGTCGCAGCGTTGGTACCGCAAGCCGAGATCGATGGCGATATGGGTGATGCTCAAATGGGACTTCAGGCGCGTTTGATGTCGCAAGCGATGCGCAAACTAACCGGAATTATCTCAAAATCTCGCGCGACGGTAATCTTTATTAATCAGATTCGCATGAAGATAGGTGTGATGTTTGGTAACCCAGAGACTACGACAGGCGGAAATGCGCTTAAATTCTATGCGTCGGTGCGCGTGGATATTCGTAGAATTGGTCAGATTAAAGATGGTGATAACATCGCCGGTAACCGTACGAAGATTAAGGTTGTAAAGAACAAGATTGCGGCGCCATTTAGGACAGCGGAATTTGACATTATGTATAATGAGGGGATTTCGAAGACTGGTGATATCTTAGATCTCGGTATTCAGTATGGTGTGTTAGATAAGGCTGGTGCGTTCATCAAATATAATGGCGAGACGATCGGCCAAGGACGCGAAGCAGTGAAAAAGTTGTTCAAAGAAAAGCCAGAACTGATGGAAGAAATTGAGGCGAAAGTACGCGAAAAAGCGAAGGTTGAATAATGCATACAGACGAGTTGTGGCAAGTCTATGCGCCGAATGGTGAAGTGATTCCTGGAAAAGGGTGGAATGCGGCGCTAGACAACCCGGAAGATTCTGGTGCGGATGAAATCGTTGGCGTTGCAATAGTGTTTTTGTTCCGTGTGAATGAGGAGGGCGTTTTGGAAGTGCTATGGCAAAGACGTTCAGATAAAGTTAGTCGTCATCCTGGGATGTGGGATATTTCGGCTGGTGGACATATCAATTTGGGCGAAAGTTTGGTTGAGGCTGCAGCGCGCGAGGCTTGGGAAGAAATCGGCGCGAAGATTACACCCGAGGAATTACGTTTTGTGACAATGAGTCCGTTTAACAAAAATCGTTTTGCTTGGATTTATGCGGTAGATTACACGGGAAAAGAGGAAGATTTTAGGTTTGATGATGGCGAGGTGTCAGAAGTGAGATGGATTTCGTATGCGGAGATGGAAGATTTTCGTGAGAAATTTGCAAAGAAGCCTTTGCAGAAAGACAAAATTACCTTTAAGTGCTTGAAGAGATGGTTTAGGCAAAATGGATATCTATAAGTTAGGCGATAATATTCGATCCGAGACAAGTCGTGATGAGCGGAATTCGGATGAAGAAAGTCTAATAATTACGGATATTCGTCAGGCCGTAAAAAACGAGAACCGTGTAAACATTTTTGTGAATGGAAAATATTCTTTTTCGTTAGATATTGCGCAAGTGGTGGAATTGGGAATAAGAAAAGGGTTAGCCATCACAGAGGAGCAACTCGCCGATTGTAAAAAAGCTTCGGAGTTTGGAAAAGCGTATCAGCGAGCCTTGGAATGGGCACTGACTAGACCGCATTCTGAGCGGGAATTGGCAGATTATCTGAAACGACGACGAATGCAGGCGAACGCAAAAGAACGAAAGAAAGAATGGGAAGATAAGAAGAACGGAGTAAAGCCAAAAACAAGACCGAGATATGATTTTGATGATTTGATTATCAAACGATTAACTGAACGTGGATACGTTGATGATTATAAGTTTGCGCAATATTATGTTGAGAATCGGTTCGTTAAAAGAGGTGTATCGACCAAGCGTCTTAAGATGGAACTCATGAAAAAAGGTGTGGCGAGAGATATAATTGAGCGAGTTTTGGATAACTCAGAGAGGAACGATGAAGAAGAAATCAAAAAAATCGTCGCAAAAAAACGAGCGCGATATTCTGATGAAAAACTAATTCAATATTTGTGCCGACAAGGTTTTCAGTATGATGTGGTAAAAAACGTGGTTGAAGAGTTTGCTAACGAGTCGTAGAATCGCTGGAATCGCTCGGAGCAAAACCTGGTTCGTGATTGCGAAAAGGATTGACGAAATTTGGGACAAAATCTTCTTTTTCGGCACGGGCTTTGATTGTTTTTTCTTCGTCTTTGACGATGATTTTGTAATCGGTAATTTCGGTAATTTCTTTGCGGGAAATGGTAAGTGTAGGGTCAATGAAAGATTTGACGATAGGACGCCTGACTATTATTTGTTGGACGATGAAGTCGTTGTCGGTAATTGTATAGTCGGCAACTTTGCCGAGTTTGCTGCCTTTTTTGGTTTCAACTTTGAGGCCTGGGAGAGCGAAATTAAGCTTCAGAATGTTTGATATTTTGACGATATCATCTGGCTCAACGAATTCTTCAATGGAATCAACGACCATACCGTAGTTGGAGTATTCGCGAATGGATTTTACGTCTAGGATGTTGGCAGTTCTGACGAGAGGACTAATAACGCGAAAAGCGATAATCTTCAGGGTGTCAGGGTCGACAATAGGCTCTGCGACTTCGGCAATTTTGGCGGAAGCCTGGACGCTGAGAATTGGTGTGCCGATAAGGCGAGAAGCAGTGATTAACATAGTTTAATTATACCATATGTTATAATGTGAAATATGGAAGATAAGATTATTTTGGTGGACAAGCCAGCTGGGATTTCGAGTTTTGGTGTAGTGGCGAGAGTGAGGCGAAGGCTTCGCGACGAGTTTGGACACAAGATAAAAGTGGGACACACTGGAACTTTGGACCCGTTTGCAACTGGGCTTTTGATTTTGCTTTCTGGTAAAATGACAAAGAAGTCTAATGAGTTTTTGAAGCTAGATAAAGTCTATGAGGCGACAGTGAGACTAGGATGCGTATCTTCGACCGGAGACCCAGAGGGTGAGATTACGAAAGTGAATGAACGAGTACCAGAGAAGAGTGAAATAGAGAAGGTGGTTAATGGATTTGTTGGCAAGATTCAGCAGAAGGTACCGAAATTTTCGGCGGTAAAAATAAACGGTAGACGCGCGTACCAACTGGCGCGAAAAGGTGAAGATTTTGAAACGCCGACGCGCGAGGTGGAGATATATAATATAGAAATACTTGATTATACTTATCCTGAGCTGAGGGTACGTTGCCATGTGTCGTCAGGGACGTATATCCGTACGCTCGGAGAAGATATTGGCGAGAAGCTGGGTACTGGGGCATATCTTACGGCGCTAAGACGAACAAAAGTGGGGAAGTACGACGTGGCGAATGCAAAGAGACTTGAAGATTTTTCAGAGGTGTGATATAATTACAACACTATGATAACAAAAGAGAATAAGAACAAGGCTATTGCCAAGGTCGCTCGCAATAAGAACGATGTTGGTTCTCCTGAAGTTCAAGTGGCTATTCTCACGGAGCGCATCAAGGAAGTGACTGAGCACGTGAAGAATAATAAGCATGACTTTATGGCTAAAAGAGGTCTGATGCAGATGGTCGGGAAGCGTAAGAAGCTTCTTGGATACCTTGAAGAGACTGATTTTGAGCTATATAAGAAAACTGTTGCAAAACTTGGCCTCAGGAAATAAATTTTGGCAAGATACAGCGTTAACACTTGCGCTACACAGGAGACGTACGATTAGTACGTCTCCTTTGCGTTGCTCAGTGTTGCCTTGTCTCTTGCTCAAAATTAAATTTGGCAATAAAAAGTCCCGCTCTGTAACAGCAGCGGGATTTTTGTCTCCGACTCGAAAGTCAGGGACGTGTCGCCTATTCTATGGTGAGGCATAGAATAGGAGACCATAGGGGGGTGGCGCGTCAGGTGTGGTTCAGGCACCTGACACTATGCATAACGGGGACTCCTTTTCTGATCGGTGTTACCTAAAAGGTAGATAATCTATTTTGCCCCCGGGAGCGGCTTTTTGCTGCTTTTAGCCTTTCGGCTTTTTCGGCAGCCATTTTTTCGTCTTCGTCGGTGCGAAGACCGGCTGACTTGAGGAATTCATTAAGACACTCGTTGTACTTTGAGATGTCTTCACCTTTTTTCCATAAGTTGCAATACTCTGCGTAGCTGTTGTTTGTGTTGGCTATAAACAGAGTTACGACGTTAGCAAATTTTGCGATAATCTTTGTGAAGTTCTTGCGATACTTCTTTCTGTATGTCTTTATTGTGACATCGCAGTCGCAATAATTTAAGAAGAATTTGCAGAGAACTTTTTTCTCTGTGTCATCATGGAAGAATGCCGCAATGACATCCACTCCATATTCTTCTTTACAACGTTTCCTGACGCTAGCCCATATCTTGGCCAGAGGGTCAAATTCGGCGGTGCGTGGAAAACTGATGCCGGATATCAATAATTCGCGACTTGCGTCGCTTTCGCAAATCTCGTATTTTATATTAATCACCCCTTTCTTAATCTACGAGAGTTCAAAAATCACTCTTGTCTTTATTATAGCACAGTGTGGGAAAAATGTCAAGAATTTGAGTGGTTTGGGTGGTTTGGCTGCGAGATTTATGATATAATGAGAAAAGGTATTTATTAACAAGGGAAGACGGCAGATACGAATGGCCAAATACATTATTGCATTTAGCCCTTGATATCTGGAGTTTTCCCAAGAAAGGATATTTTTATGGATATTATTAATCCTAATGGTAAGAAAACCTTGCAGGTTTCTACTGAGTGGCTAGGACGTAAACTTACTCTAGAAGTAAATAGAGTTGGTTTTCGTACGACTTCATCGGTTTTGGTGACTTACGGGGATACTGTGGTGCTCGGTTCTGTAGTCGTAGGGACGAAGCCTGTGGTACAAGATTTCTTCCCTCTATCAATTGATTACGAAGAAAAGTTTTATGCGGCAGGGAAGATTTCGTCATCTCGTTTTATTAAGCGTGAGGGCAAACCTGCTGATGAAGCAGTGTTGGTTGGTCGCTTGATTGATCGTCCGATTCGTCCGCTTTTCCCGAAAGGTTATCGTCAAGAGGTGCAGGTGGTTTGTACGGTGTTATCAATGGACCCAACATTCCGTCCAGACTGCGTGGCGATGATTGCGGCTTCGGCGGCATTGATGAACGCTGGAGTGCCATTTGATGGGCCAGTGGCTGGTATTCGTATTGGCCGGATAGGTGGGGAATTCAAGGGATTTTTGTCGCCAGAAGAGCGTGAGATTTCTCCGCTTGATTTAGTGGTGGCGTGCAAAGACGGCAAAGTTGTGATGGTGGAAGCCGGCGCAAAAGAGGTGCCAGAAGATACGATTATTGAGGCGATGCATTGGGCGGTAGAGAACGTGCAACCGGTACTAGATTTGCAGAGGGAACTTGCAAAGCAGGTAGATGCGCCAAAACAGGAGTATGAGTTGGTGCTCCCATCTGAAGAAGTGATTGAAGAAGTGGCAAAATGGACTGATGGTAAATTTGGTTCAAAGATTCGCGGTAATGTAATGGAACGGGCGCACATGCTTGATGATATTAAATATGCAATGCATGATGAATTTGCACTCGCTAAGGGTCAGGGCGAAACTGACAACGAGAAAGTCGCTTGGTATGATGAGAATTTGCGTGATGTCTATGATCAGGCGTTTGAACTTGCAGTGTTCAAGGAAGTTCGTCGCGGTATTGTTGAAGAGGGTGTACGTCCAGACGGGCGCAAACTTGACGAAGTAAGACCTCTATCTTCGCAGGTGGGAATTTTGCCGAGAGTGCATGGTTCGTCTCTCTTTACGCGTGGCGTAACTCAGGCTATGAATATTGTGACACTCGCACCACTTTCATATGCACAAGATGTAGATACGATGGAAGTGACTGACGGCAAGCGTCGCTATATGCACCACTATAATGCGCCATCTTATACGGTGGGCGAGCCTGGTAGAATGGGCTCTCCTGGTAGGCGCGAGATTGGGCACGGCTACTTGGCTGAGCGCGCTTTGATTCCGGTACTTCCTTCGGAAGAAGATTTCCCGTATGCAATTCGTTCGGTAACCGAAATCATGTCGCAGAACGGTTCTACTTCAATGGCAGCGACTTGTTCGTCTTGTATGGCTTTGATGGATGCCGGTGTGCCTCTGAAGCGTCCGGTATCTGGTGTGGCCATGGGGTTGATGGTGGATGTGCCTAAAGGACAGCCAATTGAGGCTTCGGACATTGATAAGGCTTACGTGCTTACAGATTTGATGGATGCAGAAGATTTTGCTGGTGATATGGACTTTAAGGTGACTGGCACAACGGAAGGAATTACTGCACTTCAGATGGATATGAAAGTACATGGTTTGCCGGTAGAAATTCTAGAGAAGGCGATCAAACAGAGTCATGCTGGTAGAATGTTCATCCTCAATCATATTCTTGAAGTAATTAAAGAGCCACGCGCAAAGATTTCTGATTATGCACCGAGGATTGAGAAAATCAAGATTTCTAAAGATAAAATCGGTGCTGTAATTGGTAAAGGTGGCGAGACGATTAATAAGATTACTTCTGAGACGGGTGCCGAAGTAAATATTGACGAAGAAGGTCTGGTGACGATTTCTGGTAATGACCCAGAGAAGATTGCAAAAGCAGTTGAATGGGTAAAAGGCCTTACTGAGGAGCCAGAAGTAGGAAAAATCTATAATGGTACAGTAGTAACAATTAAAGATTTTGGCGCATTTGTGAATATTATGCCAGGAATTGATGGCATGTTGCATATTTCACAGATCGTGGAAGGTCGTCGTCTAAAGAACGTAGAGGAAGTTTTGCATGTGGGTGATAAGGTACGTGTGAGATTGGTTGCGATTGAGCGCGGCAAACTTTCGCTTTCTATGATCGGGGTGGAGAAATAGCAAAAAACTCCCCTAATGGGGAGTTTTTTGGTGAATTATGTTATAATATGTGCTATGGACAAGATTCGTAATTTTTGTATTATTGCGCATATTGATCATGGGAAGTCCACAATTGCGGATAGGATGATGGAATTAACTGGGACGGTGGAAAAGCGTGAGATGAAAGCGCAACTTCTTGATTCCATGGAACTAGAACGCGAAAAGGGAATTACGATAAAATTGGCACCGGTGACGATGCAGTGGAAGGGATACACGCTTAATTTGATAGATACACCTGGGCACGTGGATTTTTCTTATGAGGTGTCGCGTAGTTTGCAGGCGGTAGAAATTGCGGTATTGGTAGTGGATGCGACGCAAGGGATTCAGGCGCAAACTCTCGCGAATGTGTATCTAGCGATAGAGCAAGACTTAACGATCATTCCAGTGATTAATAAAGTTGATTTGCCGGCGGCAGATGTGGAAGGCGTGGCGGCGCAGATAATAAATCTACTTGGGTGCAAACGGGAGGATATAATCGAAGCGTCTGGTAAAACGGGGTTTGGAGTAGAAAAAATCCTTGATAGGGTGGTTGAAACTAAACCTATTTTTTCTTCAGAAAAAAAGGATTTAGTTTCGCCGACACGCGCATTGATTTTTGACTCGTATTTTGATGATTATCGTGGCGTAGTGCTATATGTGAGGATTTTTGATGGAAAAATCCCAAAGAATTCTGAAATAAAAATGATGGCAGCGGATACGAAAGGTTTGGCGCTGGAAGTTGGTGTTTTGACACCAAAAATGTCACCACGCGAAGAGTTGTCACAGGGTGAAATTGGTTATATTGTGACGAATTTGAAATCTACGCGTGAAGCACGTGTGGGTGATACGGTAACTCTAGCCAAGCGTCCAGCGGATGAAGCGCTTCCGGGATACAAGAATGTTTTGCCATTTGTTTATGCGGGATTTTTCCCAGTATCCAATGATCAATATAAAGATTTGAAAGAGGCGATTGAGAAGTTGGCCCTGTCGGACTCGGCGTTAAAATATGAGCCAGAGAATTCGCCGGTACTGGGATTTGGACTAAGAATTGGATTTTTGGGGTTACTCCACATGGATATCATTAAGGAGCGTTTGGAACGGGAGTTCGGACTAGACCTCATTGTTACTAATCCGTCTACGAATTATGAAGTAGTGATGGCGAATGGCGAAATTCGGGAGATAAAATCTGCGGCAGATTTGCCGGATGTTTCGGAAATCAGTGAAATACGCGAGCCGTGGGTGAAAGGCGAGATAATTTTGCCGAAGCAGATGATAGGAAATGTGCTAAATCTGATTAATGAAAAACGTGGTCATCAAACTAATTTGTCATATATTGAAGAACGTGCAGTAATTGATTTTGAGGCACCGATGGCAAATTTGCTGACGGATTTTTATGATCAGTTGAAATCTGCAACGAGTGGATATGCTTCGTTTAATTACGAATTGAATGGTTACAGAGCGGAAGATTTGGTGAGAGTAGACTTTTTGGTTGGCGGGCATAAGATTGATGCACTTTCGGTAATGTGTCACAGATCCGAGGCAGATGCAATTGGGCGAGAAACCACGAAGAAATTAAAAGAAGTGATTCCGCGACAAAACTGGGAAGTGGCACTCCAGGCGGCGATTGGTGCAAGAATTATTGCACGCGAAACAATTGGCGCTTATCGTAAGGATGTGACGGTGAAGATTCATACTGGTGACCGTGATCGCAAGGCAAAACTATTGGAGAAACAAAAACGTGGTAAGGCTAGGATGAAGAGATTTGGAAAAATTGATATTCCGAGCGAGGCTTTTACTGTGATGCTAAAGCGAAACTAGATGATTTGTTGATTTTGTTTGTGATATAATGAGTGTATGAGGAAGATTGCCTTGGTTTTGGCTTTGGGTTTGAGTTTTGCGAGCGTGCCAGTGTCGGCGGCGGAGATTTCTACGACGCAAAAAATAACCATCGTGGATAATTGTAGTGCAATCAAAGATAGTCTTCACGCGGTGCAGCGTGAGGATTCGCGAATTCGTGTGTATTTGGGTAGATATTATGAATCAATTTTGACAAAATTTATTACGCCGCTCAATGTACGTCTAGTGGAGAATAATATTTCTGATACAGCATTGATTGCGAATCAAGAACAGTTTGTGGATAGACGGACGGTGTTTATTAGTGATTATATTGTTTATCAACAGGCTTTGGAAGAGTTGGTTGGTATTGATTGCAAAACTGAGCCGCAAAAATTTTATGATAAATTGAAAATTGCGAGAGAAAAACGCGAAACGGTCAACCAAGATGTTGCAAAAATGAACGAGCTTACGAACAAGCAAGTAAAATTGGTAACGAAATTGAAGGACGAACTGAAATGACGAAGGGCGGACGTAATTTGGTGATTTTGGGGATAGCGGCAGCGATCGTGGCCCTTGCTTCTACTAGCGTGTCGCTGGCGATGTATCATTATTCGGGCGATATTTATCTAGATAGGTCACGTCCTGGTTATTTGCCTGATGAGGAAGAAAAAGAGGAGGAAGAAGAAACTGAAGAAGGCTTGTATGAATTTGAAAAAACTGGGCCAGTAACGAAAGAAGTTTTGACCGAATATTTGGAAAAAATGCAAGTGGAGGTGGATGGATTAAAAGGGTATGAGAAGCCTTTTGATACTAATGCTTTGAGCGATGAGGCGTTGGGAATTGGGAAATAGTGGTCTGCTTGGGTGAGATATATTATCCTACTTAATTGGTATATGATATAATTTAGATATTATGAGTATTACGAAAGCCATCGTTCCGGTTGCTGGATGGGGAACCAGACGTCTACCAATTACTAAAATTATTGAAAAATCAATGCTACCCGTCGGGAATCGTCCACTTGTAGATTATTCGGTGCAGGAGTTAATCAAGGCCGGCGTGAAAGATATCTATATGGTGATTTCAGATTCTGAACCATGTCAGGTAAAGGAGTACTACAAAGACAATTTGGCGCTTAATAAATATCTGATTGAGCGCGGCAAAGAAGATAGATTAAAATTGGCAAAAACTCTGCCAGACGACGTCACTATTCATTATACGGTGCAGGACCCTTCAGCAAAATACGGTACCGCAGTGCCGATTGCAATGGTGGTAAATGAATATCGTATCAACGAGCCAGTTTTAGTATTTATGGGAGATGATTTTGTCTGGAATCCAGGCGGAGAATCTGCAGCAGAAGCTCTAATCAAGGCTTCAGAAAATGGCAAACATTCAGCAATTTTGGGCGTAGAAATACCACGCGAAAAAGTAGAAAAATACGGAGTTCTTTCCGCTGAAAACGGCAATTTGGTTGGTGTAGTGGAAAAACCAACTCCAGAAGAATCCCCATCAAATCTGATTAACGTATCAAAATATATTATGACGCCAGATTTGCTTTCGGAAATAATAAAATACGTAGATGAGCATGATTTCGGACCAAAAGACCAAGAATATATGGTAACGGATCCAATTGATGATTTTATAAAAAACGGCGGCATAATGCGTGTTGCGCCTACTAACGGCGAATATTTAGATGGTGGTTCGGTAGAAGGTTGGCTACATGCGAATAACGTAGTTGTTGGAAATTAAAACAAGGTTAAAATCATGAATTAGCACTCTTGCAATGGGAGTGCTAATTTGCTATAATAGGGGTATGCAAGCAGAATTTAGTGAAATAATGAATAAATTGTCTGAAAATGCGCGGTTTGCGTTGCAGAAGGCAGACTATTATAGTAAGAGGTATAACAATGGCTATATGAGTACGGAACATTTGCTCTTGGGGCTAATGGCGATTGATACTTGTACGGCCGCAAAAATGATTCGTGAAGAAGGTGCGACACTGGAAGAGATAGAAAAAGCCTTGAATAAGGCCGCGGTAGAAGTGCCTGGTAGCGATATGGCGATGATGTCGTTGTCGGAATCGGTGATTTTGACGCTTCGCATGGCGCAGAATTTTACTCATGAAGAAGGTTTGTCGGTAATTGGAACAGAGCATATATTATATGCACTTCTCAGCCAGCCGAATTCGCGTGCTTCGTTAATCTTACAAGGTTTGAAAGTAGACAACGAAAAGTTGCTTGATGATATTGAGAAACTTGTAGAAGAACAAACAAAAGACGAAAAATTAAAAGCCGAAAAAGCAAAATATGTAAAAAATTCAGATCTCCGGTTTTTGAAACGGTACGGAAAAGATTTGACCGAGGAAGCGCGTGCGGGAAAACTAGACACAGTGATTGGACGTGAGAATGAAATTGAGCGTGTGGTAACGGTCTTAAGCCGCAGAACAAAATCTAACCCTGTGTTAATTGGTGAAGCTGGTGTGGGTAAAACGGCAATTGTGGAAGGATTAGCTACGAGAATCGTCAAGAATGAAGTGCCGGGGAGTTTGATCGGCAAGCATATTTGGCAAGTAGATTTGTCTAGCCTAGTGGCCGGTGCAAAGTTCCGTGGTGATTTTGAAGAGCGTATTAAAGGGGTAATTGACGAGGCAATTGCGGACGATACAATTTTGCTATTTATTGACGAATTGCATTTGCTTTGTGGCGCTGGTTCTTCGGAAGGTACGATGGATGCGGCGAATATTTTGAAGCCAGCACTTGCAAGGAACTCACTCAATTTGATTGGTGCGACGACTTTGGACGAATATCGCAAAAGTATTGAAAAAGACAAGGCGCTTAGTCGCAGATTCCAAACTGTGATGGTGGAAGAACCTTCGGCGACGGTAACACTAAGGATTCTTAAGGGAATTAAGGGACATTATGAAAAACATCATGGCGTAGTAATTCCGGATGAGATTCTAAGTACAGCAATTACGATGGGTCAGCGTTATATAAATGACAGATTTATGCCGGATAAGATTATTGATATTATTGATGAGGCGTCAGCAATTGCGAAGGTAGCGGCAGACAAAAAAGGCGGTGGTAAATACAAGAAGATGAAGATTGAAAAATCATCGCTTGGAGAGAAGATTGCGGATGCTGCCGAAAAGGAAGATTACGAAAAAGCCGCAAACTATAAGACCGAACTAGCAAAACTAGAAGAGGAAATTAAAAAACTTGAAAAGGCTGGCGTAAAAGATGAAGAAACTCCGGTTCTGACTGAAGAAAATTTGGCTACGGCTGTATCATTGAAGACTGGTATTCCGGTTTCAAAAGTACATGGTAGTGAAATGAAAATGTTAATGAATCTGGAAGACGAGTTGAAGAAATCGGTAATTGGTCAGGATGAAGCGATTGATGCGGTGGCAAAGGCGATTCGTCGTGGCAGGAGTGGTATTGCTGATTCGCGCAGACCAATTGGCTCGTTCCTTTTCATGGGACCAACTGGTGTGGGCAAGACTGAACTTGCTCGCGTGATTGCTCGCGAAGTGTTTGGCGGCGAAAACGCGCTTGTAAAAATTGATATGAGTGAGTTCGGCGAGAAGCATAATGTATCGCGTCTTGTGGGCGCGCCGGCTGGATATATCGGTTATGATGATGGTGGTAAATTGACTGAAGCCGTACGACGCAAGCCATATTCGGTGATTCTATTTGACGAGATAGAAAAAGCGCATCCAGATGTGTTTAACTTGTTATTGCAAATTTTGGAGGATGGAATACTGACGGATGGTCAGGGCAATAAAATTAAATTTAATAATACAATTGTTATCCTAACATCTAATCTTGGTTCGGCGGACATGTATCGCGAAAGTGAATTGGGCTTTACTGCAAAAACTGCGAAAGACAAAAAAGCGTTGGCGGAAGAATATGAAGAAAATAAGTCTTATGCGATGAAAGCGTTAAAGAAAGTTATGCGTCCGGAACTTATTAATCGTTTGGATAATATACTCGTATTTCATGCATTGACCAAAAAGAATGTGGAGAAAATTTTTGACAATTTGATTAATGATCTCAAAAAGAGATTGGCGACAAAAGGAATTGGTCTGAAAGTTGATGAGAAGGCAAAGGAATATTTGATTCAGAAAGGTTATGATCCGAAGAATGGCGCAAGGCCGCTTCGCAGGGAAATTGAGGACGAAGTAGAATCGTTACTGTCAGAAGCAATTATTGCGGAGGAACTCACGAAGGGCGATATTCCAACTTTGAAACTCAGTAAAGGTAAATTAAAATTAGTAAAGGAGTAATATGAAAAAACCTGGCGATTATTTAGTACCAACTGTGGTAGAAGAAACAAATAAAGGCGAGCGGGCGTATGATATTTATTCGCGTCTTTTGAATGATAGAATTGTGTTCCTCGGCGAAGACGTAAATTCGCATACGGCCAATTTGGTAGTGGCGCAACTACTATATCTGGCACACGAAGATCCGAAGAAACCGATTAAGTTGTATATTAATTCTCCTGGCGGAAGCGTGTATGATGGACTTGCAATTATAGACACGATGAATTACATTGAGCCTGACGTAGAGACAATAGGCATTGGCTTGCAAGCATCTATGGGAGCGATGTTACTTTCTTGTGGTGCTAAGGGTAAGCGTTATGTGTTGCCAAATGCGCGCATTATGATTCATCAGCCATCGTCTGGTACGGAAGGCAAAATTACTGATCAGGAAATTATGTTGAAGGAAGGTATTTTCCTAAAAAAGCGTCTTGCAGAGATTTTTGCAAAGAATACTGGTAAGAGCCTTGCACAAGTAGAAAAAGATATGGATCGTGATAACTGGATGAGCGCCGAAGAGGCAAAAGAATACGGTATTATTGACGAAATTATAAAATAATATATAATTTAATTATGCGCAGGAAAATAATTCCTATAGTCTGTACTGTTGTACCGGTGCTTTCTATGATTGCTCTCTCGGTGGCGCTTTTCAACTTGTCGCAAACAATGGGGGAACTTAGGACGGAGATTAGTCGTAGCCAAGCGGATGCGATTTTGGCGAGTGCCGACGTAGAGAACGACACTGTGGTGTCTGTGCCGATTTTGTATTACGATCAAGTCGCGGATGAATGCGTAGATTTGTATGATGCTGGCATGGTTGGTGCACTAAGCGAGCGTCAATTTGAGTGGTCAAAATGTGGCTATTATAATAAAAATATAGAAACTGAAATTGTTGCACCGGTTTTGAATAAGGAATATCTTCCGGAGGCAAACGGTGGAAGCCATATTCCTAATCGTGGCGTCAAAGGAGATAATTTTACTAGGTGGTTTAGTGCGGTGGACGGCAAAAGCAAAGCATACGCTGGAACGCTCGGCTTGAAGTTCAACAAAAGCACTGCGAGTTTTAGTTACGAAAATAATGAATTTTATCCATTGAATAGTATTTCGGTGCCAGACGAGGCAGTGAATCGTGATGGAAATAATCATTTGTTCACATTCAATCTTGGCGTGCCAGTGCAGGTGTTGGCGGACGGAAACGAAGAATTTAGCATTTATGCCGATGATGATACTTGGGTGTATGTTGGTGACAAAATCGTGATTGATATGGGTGGCGTACATGATGCTACTACAGCAAGGTTTAAGATTAATAACGAAGGTGAAGTTTATTCTGCTGTGGATGGTGAAGAAATGGCATATACTGGTGTTAAGTTGACGTGCGATACTGGTGCTGTCGTGAGAATTTTTCATGCAGATCGCGATAGTGTGGACTCAGTATTTAATGTGAGGTTCTCAAAAATGGTATTGAATCTTACGAAAGATTCCACTCTAGCAAAGGGTGATAGTGTGGAAGTCGCGTATGACCCAACAAATCCATCATATATTGCGCCGCTAGGCGAAAGTTTAGTAGAGGGTCCGAATAAAAGTAGTGCGATGGTAGCATCCACAATTGCTCTAGTTGCAATTGTAGTGGTATTGATGGCTATAACGATAATTTCTATTTCCGTGGCTTTGAGATATTCGCCGCGTGGCCGTAATCGGGAATAATGATTTTCAACTGTTCGCCTTTGTGATTTTTGAGTGGGATATTTAGTTCGTGGGCTAAAGTGTTGACAACACTGGCTCCAATACGAAGTCCGGTAAAAGAACCTGGACCGGACATGAAAGTGATTTCTGTGATGTCGTGCCAGTCGGCGTGATTTTCTTGAAGTTTTTCGTGTATGAAGGCGAGTAGTTGCTCGGCTAGATTGCGACCAGATTCCCATTCGTAGGTTTGGTCGTCGCATTTTAGGATGGTGGTAGGCGTACTAGTGTCTAGGTATAGTTTCATAATATTATCTCCCGTGAGCCTTCGTCGTTATATTTTATGTGGATAGTGGTGCGATTTTTTGGCAGAATATTCGCGACGGAATCTGCCCATTCAGCGATTACGATTTTGCTATTTGTGATAGATTCTTGTAGGTCGTCTGACATAAGTCCAGGGTCTGAAAGGCGATAAAAATCATAGTGCGTGAGTGTACCGCCAGAAGGAATAGCATATGTTTTGGAAATTGTGAAACTTGGACTAGTGATAGGTTCTTTAATACCGAGACCTTGGGCTAGACCACGAACGAAGGTGGTCTTGCCGGCGCCAACGTCACCGATAAGTTCAATAACCATACTGTCGGCAATTGCCTCGCCGAATTGTTTACCGAATTGTAACATTTCTTGCTCGGAACTAATTTTCATTATATAATTATACCATGAAAATATATATATCTGGGATATCTGGTACTGGTATGGGGCCGCTGGCATTGATGGCAAAAGAGGCTGGAATAGATGTATCTGGTTCGGATTTGGCTGAGGGTGCAATTATGCCGGAATTAAGAAAAGCTGGCATAGAAGTAAAAATCGGTAAACAAGACGGGGAGTTTTTGCGTGAGAAAATTTCGGAAGGAGTGGAATGGTTCGTTCATACTTCTGCTTTGCCGGAAGACCACGCAGAGTTAAAGGTTGCACGAGAAGCGGGAGTTAAGATTTCTAAACGTGATGATTTGACTGCATATTTGGTAGAAAAATTAAATTTGAAGATGGTCGCTGTGGCCGGAACGCATGGCAAAACTACGACGACGGCGATGATTGTATGGGCGGCATTGAAGTTAGGATTGCCAGTATCGTATATTGTGGGAACAACGCTTGGTTTCGCTCCGAGCGGAGCATACCATAAAGGTGATGAGTTTTTTGTGTATGAGGCGGATGAGTATGACCGGAATTTTTTGAAGTATCATCCGTGGTTGTCTGTAATACCTTGCGTAAGTTATGATCACCCGGATATTTATCCGACGCGAGAAGACTATTTGGAGGCTTTTGAAAAGTTCAAAGGACAGAGTGAAATGGTGGTTGAAAAAACACCGAGTGGCTATAGATGGAAAAACATGGGCGAGCCAATTTACAAAGCAGAAGATTTTAGGCTGGCAGGTGAGGCGCGACGAATTGACGCTGGACTGGCGGCGGATGCGGTTTTTGAGATGATGACGAGCGAGTTAAGGTCTAATGATGGTATGATAGACGACAGAATAATCGACACTGACTTAATCATAAAAGTATTAAATAAGTTTCCTGGTGTTGGAAGGCGTTTTGAGAGGATTTGTGATGGAGCATATTCTGATTATGCGCACCATCCTGAAGAAGTCAGGGCGACAATAGAGGTTGCCATGGAACAAGCGAAGATTGATGGCAAAAAAGGCGTAGTGGTAATTTATGAACCGCATCAGAATACGCGGCAGCATGAAGTGATGGAGGGGTACAAGGACGCTTTTGTCGGCGCAGACAAGGTATTTTGGCTGCCGACATATCTCACGCGTGAGAATCCAGAATTGCCAGTATTGGAACCGAAAGATTTTATTGAAACATTGAGCAATGCCGAAAAGGCAGAACCGGCGGAATTATCGTCGGAAATAAGGGATGTTATTAAAAGATATATTGACGGTGGCTATTTAGTTTTGTTAATGACAGCCGGCCCGGCGGATGCGTGGCTGAGAAAAATGATAAAAAAATGATTATTCAAAAATCAAATCGTTTATGCTAAAATTAATAGTATGAATGAGCGGAAACGCAGTAATAATAAGTTTTGGATTATTATTTTGTGTGTACTCGCAACAATTATGGTAGGTTTGATTGCGGGAATTGTCGTGGTGCAGGTGAATAGAAATAATCAGACCGCGAGTGAAGAGGAGGGGGAGGAAGAAAATGACAGTACAGACGAGGATGAAGATGATGAGAGTTCTACGAAAACCGGAGAGGGAGAAGTAGCGCCTGTAATAGTAGATAATGGCGGCGAAGAGAGTTCTGACGAAAATAATGGCAGTCCAAACGAAACTGAGGAAGAGCAGACGCAAGTACAGAATCAAATTGCAGTCATGAATTCTGTAAAGCAATATTTAAGTACACTAACTGTTGATGAGGCGTTGTCGTATTTGGATGAACAAATTGCCAATACAGTAAATGCTAACGACAAGTTCGGTATGAGATTGCTAAAAATAAATGTGCTTAACAATGCGGATAGGCATGAAGAAGCTCTGGAGGAAGCAAAAAAAGTAGATAACGTTGATGAGTTAAGCAAGTGGAATAAGTCCGAGTATTACAACGCCATGGCTTATACGTATGAGAGTCTTGGTGATATAACAAAAAGGAATGAGTACATAGTGTTGTATGAGCAGGCTTATCGCGATATTTGGGGTGATTTTACGGGGTCAAATTAGTATGAGGACGAAAAAAATAGGAACAAGAATTAAACTAGCCATTGGTCAAATAGGTATTTTGTCTACTGCATCTTTTCTTGTTGCATTGGGTATTTTAACAAACGTTGGACTTACTTCGCAAGTTATTGCTGCAGGTGGGGGTGCGGATGCTAGTGGTAATAGTGCTGGTGGCGTAGCTGATAATGGAGGCCTGTTTATTTCAACGGCTAGCGCTGCTTGGAAAGCACAGGATCTGAACGATATTGCGGCTGGAAATATTCCAGGTGTTTCAATGGATGGTAATGGTGTGATTACGATTAAAGGTTTTGATGGGACCGGTGGGTTTCACGCGAGTGGTGGCACAATTCAGTGTCCAGCAGGTACGACGCACCTTTATATGTATTCATTAGTAGCGCAAAGAAGCGATTATGGATATAATAAGGGCGATTTGGTTGGTTTGATGGGTATGGATGGCAATTCTGCTGTTTATAATTCTAGCGAATTTGGTGGTGGCACGAGATATGACACGAGTGTACCTGGAGCTTTGGACTTTGATTCTGTGGCAAATACGTATAATTCGCTGTACAACCAGGGTTTAGTGCATATCGGTTGGGGAAATGGTGCTGGGCTTTCAATGTTTTGTTCTAGTGGTGATGGACTTCCTAGCAATCCAAATCCATCATGCGGTGGCGTGAGCGGCGATACTACATATATGACCACTAAAGTAATGGATTACCGTCTTGCCCATAAGGGTTGGGTGAACGAGATTTACGCGAAGCCAACTGATCAGGTACGTTGGAATAACTGCTACACCGCTGGCGTCCAGAATAAATATTGGGCTAGAAGTCATGAGTTCTCGGAGATAACAGGCTCATATTATTGGCGGAGTGATGATCCTGAACCAGATTATTCTGTGCACTATAACCATAACCATATCACTACAAATATTGATGTGATAAACATAAATCGTTTCTTCGCGGAAAGTAGATGGCAAAATTTCTTTAGAATTGACCGTAATTTTAGTCCATTACCATCTTCGTTTGGTGATGATGGTGGAGACTATAGTTTGGGGTCCGCAGTATCAAAACAACGAGTTGACGACTATCAAATTAATCAGGTCGGTGATGTAGGGACGATGAAATTTGATTCAAGTTATACAGGTGAGCCAACTAGGTACTCCATGTGGAGCAATTATCATACGTGGTGCGGAACTGGTGGCTGTGAGTGGGAAGTCTGGGAGCAAAATGGCTCGGCGTGTGGATATAATGGCGCTTGGCGACCTGCTGGCTATGCTTGGTCGTATTGGGATGATTGGTCGGGTCCAGGACACTGGGTGTATAGTGAGCCATATTATGATGAATATGCTGAGGCAAAGTGGTGCTGGGTGACGCATTCTGACTATAATAGGCATAATAGAAGTTGGGAGTCGGCATATTTTATTGAAAGCCCAACTGGAGAGACTGCTTCGGTGTATGTACCTTATAATTTTGTGAATAGCACAACACTTAGAATTGAGCAGCCTAGTGATGGCGTTGTTTATTCCGGTGACACGCTTAATATATTGGAGGCTTCTGCTACGGTTGGCGTAAAAGGAAACAATCTCGTGGAAGATGTATATGCTACAGTAGTTAGGAATGCTAAGGTTCGTTTGGTTGCTTACGCCACATCCGATCCAAATACATTTTCACCTACGAGCGGCGACGACTTGTGTTCTGCAGTTGCTGCCTCTTATATAAATGGACGACGACTTTGTGAGGCTTCGGCGTTGGCTGATAGAAATCTGAACTCAACTGGTAATTTGGCAGGGGACAAAGAAGATTTTGCAGACGCGAGAGGTACCCATGTAGTATTTGATGCTAATGCTGGTGACTATATGTGTTATGCAATGGCGATATACCCTTCTCATAGCGGAGCAGACTGGAATTGGCAGGATCCGGAAGGTAATCATCAATGGTCTTATTCTCAACCTCAATGTGTTAAAATCGCAAAAAAACCAAATTTTGGTGTGTATGGTGGAAGTGTTTATTCTGCGGCAAAAATTGCTACTACGAGTATGGGAAAAACTAATATATTTGGTGATGGAGATTATGATTTTCATCAGGTTTGGGTTAATGGTATTAAAGCTAAGAAATACTTCGGTTCGTTTGCTGAGCAAAGCGTGTTTGGGATAAATGCGATAACTGGTCTAGCGTCAGGTTCGGCATACTTGGAGAATATCGGCATATCCAATAATGACTATTGCAATAATTTGATTCCGATAACTTTTGCAAATGCGGGAAATACGGCATGTAACGGCAGTAATAGCGGAGCGGCTGGGTTTATGGGTGAGATAGACGAGATCTCTGTTGATAAAGATTCTTATGTGGACTTTTGGTTGCGCAGTTCCTTGGATACTGGAGAAAAGACGAGTGACGCTTGGGGTGAGTCTACGAAGTATTACAGTAATACCGGTAAGAACATTTATTATACATATATTAATAATGGTGGTAATGTATTTGCGCTTTCTGGAATGGACATTCCAAATAGCACCACGAGGTTGGTGAAGGCATCTGGTGATATTGAAATTACGGGTAATATTCGTTACTCCGAATCTGATGATAGTCATAAGATCAATTCCGCTGGAGATATTCCTCAAGTGATTATTTATGCGAATAATATCTCGATTAGATGTGACGTTACACAAATTGATGCGATCTTGATAGCTAAAGGAGCCGTGAATACATGTTCTGGTGCTAGTATTGATGGATATATTAATGGAAATTATGGTTTGCCGGTCTTGAACAATCCTAATGCTTCTCATCCATTAACAATTCGCGGCGTGGTAATTGCGGACTATGCATATCTATATAGAACCTATGGTGCAGCGGTGGATGGATATTCTGGTACACCGGCAGAAACGATAAACTACGATTCTTCATCGCTATTGTGGGCGCGATATATGGCAGGCGCCAGTGAGTCTAATACGATGACCGAGGTGTATCGTACCGAACTTGCGCCAAGATACTAAAATCGCATAAATTTGTTATAATATACGTATGAAGAAGAGTTCTGTTTATGTGTGCCAGGAGTGTGGGCATACTTATAGCAAGTGGGTTGGGCAATGTAGTAATTGTGATGCGTGGAATTCGTTGGTTGAGCAGATATCAGAAACAGAAACCGCAAAAAAGGCCGCAATAGAAAAAGGACGCTTGTCTGGAAAAAAATTAGATTTTGTAAAAATATCTACAATTGAGCCATCAGACGAAAAAGCGAGATTAAAAACAGAATTTGAAGATCTTAACGTAGTTCTCGGTGGTGGGATATTGATGGGTTCAGTGTCGCTTTTGGCTGGACAGCCTGGTATTGGTAAGTCTACATTATTGATGCAAATTTGTGCTGAAGTCGCAAAAACTCATGATGTGCTCTATGTTTCTGGCGAGGAGTCGGCAGGACAAGTAAAAATGCGCGCAGAGCGTTTGGGTGCAAGCAGTGATAGGCTGAACTTTGCCGCTTCAACATCTGGTAATGATATAGCGAAGACTATAGAAAGTGGCGAATTTGACTTGGTAATAGTAGATTCCATCCAGACGCTCGCAATGGATGAAATAGCCTCGGCGCCTGGGACTGTTTCGCAAGTAACCAACTGTGGTAATTTGATTATACGCGCGGCAAAAGCGACGGATACGGCGGTAGTTATTGTGGGGCACGTGACGAAGGAGGGGACGTTTGCTGGACCGAAAGTACTGGAGCATTTGGTAGATGTAGTGTTGAATTTTGAAGGCGATAGATATGGTGGCTTTAAGACTGTGCGAGCGGTGAAAAATCGTTTTGGTTCTACAAACGAAGTAGCGATTTTTGAGATGCTGGGGACTGGACTCAAAGAAGTGCAAAATCCTTCGGCAGCGCTATTGGCGGAAAGAACAAATACGGATGGTTCGGTAATCTTGGCTACATTGGAAGGAAATCGTCCGATTCTGGTAGAGATACAGGCGCTTGCGACGACAACGAATTTTGGTTATCCAAAACGAACATCTAGCGGATTTGATATTAATAGGTTGAATTTGTTAATTGCAGTGTTGGAAAGAAGAACAAAACTAAAATTGTCCAATAGAGATATATTTATTAACGTAGTTGGTGGGATGAAAATACAAGATTCGGCGGCAGATCTCGCGATTTGTATGGCGATTGCGTCGGCGGTGGCTGGGCGAAAACTTGATGATGAATATGTGGTGTTTGGTGAAATTGGTCTGGGTGGAGAAATCCGTTCGGCTTTTCGGGCAGATCAGAGAATTGCCGAGGCCAAAAAACTTGGGTTCAAACATGCAATTGGTCCGGCAACCGTGCATGATAAATTTGTGATACCGGTGAAAGATTTACGTGAAACTCTAATAAGGTATGTGAAATGAGAGTGCTTGGTATTGATCCGGGTCTTGGACGGTGCGGTTTTGGTATGATTAGTACGACGACTGGTGCTGATGCGAAACTGATGGATTATGGCGTAATTACTACCATTGTTGATGCGCCGATTCCGAGTCGCCTGAAAGAATTATACGAATCTCTAGTTTTGCTTTTTAAGGAAACGAAGCCAGATGTGGTATCGGTGGAAAAACTGTTTTTTTCAAAGAATATTACGACTGGTATTGCGGTGGCGGAGGCGAGAGGTATGGTGCTTTTGGTTGCTGCGCAGAATGATGTTCCGGTGTATGAATATTCGCCGAATGAGATCAAGAAAGCCTTGACTGGATATGGTGCAGCAGATAAAGCACAAATAGAGGAAATCGTGAGGATGCATCTCGGTCTCAAAGAAAAGCCAAAACCAGATGATGCGGCGGATGCGTTAGCAGCGGCGATAACGTGTGGGTTTTATTATCGTGAAGGACCGACGGTGCAAAAATATGAGTTTTCTAATACGCGTGGCAAAAAATTTACAAGGAGGAAGATAAAATGATAGCACATATTAAAGGAATAATAGCGGAAAAGTTCGGAAATTCTTTAGTAATTGACGTGAACGGGGTCGGGTACGAATTGATGGTGCCGGTACCGGATTATGAGGATGCCTTGCTGGATACGGAAAGTAAGTTTTATACGTATCACGTGGTGAGAGAGAATGCGGAAGATTTGTATGGATTTTCTAGTTTGGCGGCGAAAAAGTTGTTTGAGTTATTGATTGGTGTGCAAGGTGTGGGACCGAAAGCCGCAATTGCGATTCTATCACTGGCGGAAGCAGAAGAAGTAAGAAATGCGATTGCGAATGCTGATGCGGCGTTCATCGCGAAGGCTTCTGGTGTGGGCAAGAAATCTGCGGAGCGCGTGATTGTAGATTTGAGGGATAAAGTAGGCATTCCGTCACATTATGGTGCTACTGAGGTAAGAAAAGGTGTGGCGATGTCGGCAGAGCCAGATGAGGCACTAGATGCGTTGATTGCGTTAGGATTTCCGCTCAAAGAAGCCACGGCGGCGCTTGAAAATATTGACAAGACTTTGTCGGTAGAAGAACGAATTAAAATGGCCTTGAAAAAATAGACAGAGTATGGTAAAATTAAATGTAATTGATAAATAAAAGGTATAATATGAGTTTTTCTATCCTAAAGCAAATTGGTGATGCACAGAAAAAGAAGGCTGTGGTTGATGTGCGTTCCGGTGATACCGTAAAGGTGACACAGAAAATTAAAGAAGGCAATAAGTTCCGCTTGCAGACTTTTGAAGGCGTAGTAATTCGCGTAGACCGCAAAGAGTCTCATACTGCACGTATCGTAGTGCGTAAGGTTACTTCTGGTGTTGGTGTGGAGAAGTCGTATCTCATCCACTCGCCATTAGTAGAGAAAATTGAAGTTACTAAGCGTTCAAAGGTGCGCCGCAACAATCTCGGATATCTCCGCGATCGTTCTGGTAAATCTGCACGTCTCACTGGCAAGGATTTTGACCGCGCAGCAGTTAATGATGTGACTGTTGAGGAAGTTGAAGTTGTCACTGAAGAAACAAAGGCCGAAGACAAGGCTGAAGAAAAATCTGAATAAAGATTACAAAAAGGACTCCGGTAACGGGGTTCTTTTTGTTATAATGGTGATATGGCGATTTTGGGAATTGACGAGGTAGGAAGAGGTCCGCTAGCAGGGCCACTAGTGGTGGGAGCGGTGATTTTGCCCGATGAAAAACCTGAGTGGGTGGCAGAACTAAAAGATTCTAAGAAACTAAGTGCGAAAAAGCGAGAAAAATATGCGGAAATTATCATGAGGGAGGCGCCAGCGACTGGGCTCGGCTGGGTGTCGCCGCGCGAGATAGATGAGTTGGGCATTTCGGAGGCTCTTAGACTGGCGACTAGACGCGCTGTGAAGTCGGTTCGGGCGCTTCACACGAGTTTTTCGCAGATAGTAATTGATGGAAAAGTAAATTTTTTATCCTTGACAACATTAGCGAAATATGTCACAACAATGGTGAAAGCGGACGATTTGGTAAAGGAAGTTTCGGCGGCGTCAATTATTGCGAAAGTAGCGCGTGATAAGTATATGTTGGAGGCGGGAAAACGATTTCCGGCATATGGTTTTGACAAACACGTTGGGTATGGAACGGCGGCGCATATAGCGGCAATACGTGAAAATGGGCCTTGTGAAGAACATAGGCGGAGTTTTGAGCCGATAAAGAGTTTGGTAGGTTTTTCGCGGAGTGAGGCAAAGAAGAAAAATACAACTTTTGTGGGTACGCTTGGTGAAGATGCGGCGGTGAAGTATTTAGAGAAAGCGGGCCACACGATTATAGGGCGTAATTTCAGGACGTATTTTTATGAAATTGATATTGTTTCGCGACAGGGGAGTAACCTGTATTTTACAGAAGTGAAATATCGTAAAAATGATGATTATGGTGGTGGAATGATGGCAGTTGGTGCCGAAAAATTAAAAAAAATGAGATATGCAGCAGAATGTTTCCTCAAATATCATGAGAGAGAATTTGGAGAATTGAATCCAATTTTGGCGGCAGCGGATGTGGCTGGGGAAGATTTTGTAGTGAAAGAGTGGGTGGAAATCGTTTGATTTTTCGTGTATAATCATAAGTATTATGGAAGACGCAAAATCACAAATAGAAGAATTATTACAACAGCCTGATGGACAAGTTGGTGGAGAGCCGCCAGCGAACGCGACGCCGCAGGCGACTAATGAACCGACGATGGACTCTGGTGCGCCGCTACCGTCTGGGAATGAATTGCCACCGTTTGAAAATAAGAATAATAATAAAACAATTGTGATTCTGCTGGTGCTATTGATTGCGATTTTGTTGGTAATTGGAGGAGTGTTGCTCGCAACGAATTGGAATAATTGGTTTGGTACGAGCAATACAGCAACGAATGAAACCGAGGTAGTTGCGGAAAATACCGATCTAAAGGGCGGGACAGTGACGGTAGAAGTAGACGGGAAGAGTATTACCTATTCGGGCGCATATATTGTAGATGGTACAGAAGCGACAATTAGTTCTGGCGAGTATGCCTCTGCGACCGATAATCAGGCGGTATTCGTCGTGGCCAACGGTGGGACATTGACTATTGATGGCGATGTGAAAATATCTAAGACTGGTAGTGCGGATTTTGACGGGCGTGGCGATAATTATAGTTTTTATGGGCTGAATTCTGCAATTGTGGTGGTAGGCGAAGGATCTAGTCTGACAGTGAAGGGTGCAACAATCGAGACAGGTACTCCTGGAGCAAATGCGGTAATTGCGATAGATAGTGCACATGCGGTGGTTGGGCAGACTACAATAACCACAACGAAAGATGGTTCACGTGGCTTACATGCGACATACGGTGGTGGTATTGATGCGTATGAAGTAAAAATCTCAACTCAGGGTGGCTCTAGTGCGGCACTTGCGACAGATAGGGGTTCTGGAGCGATAAAGGCCGAAGCCATGGAACTTGAAACGGCGGGCGCTGGTTCACCGCTGGTCTATTCTACCGGCGAGATTGTGGTTTCTGGCTCTACTGGTACGGCAACTGGCTCACAGATTGCAGTTGTAGAAGGAAAAAATATGGTAGAGTTTGCGAACTGTGAGTTCTCGGCTAACGGAAACGGCAATCGTAATGGGGTAGATAATGCTGGCGTAATGATTTATCAATCCATGTCTGGAGACGCAGATGAAGGAATGGGAATCTTTAATGTGACGGATTCGGTTCTCACGGTGCTGGATAGTTCTAGCGTTTATACAGCGACACCATTCTTCTTTGTGACGAATACTACTGCAAAAATTGTCGCAATAAACTCAGTAATTAATTATAGTCCTGAACAAAGTTTGATTACGGCTATAGGAACTAACGAGTGGGGACAGTCTGGCGTAAATGGCGGTATAGTGCAGTATAGTTTGACTAATACAGAAACGACTAATACAAATGTAGTCGTAGACTCGATATCTAGCGCAAGTATCGTTGAGTAAAAAAAGAGCCTCTCCGGAGGCTCTTTTGGTTGCTCACGTTAAACGTTGAATTTGAATTCGACGACGTCACCGTCTTGCATGATGTAGGTCTTGCCTTCGGTGCGAAGTTTGCCGGCGGCTTTGACGGCTTGTTCGGAGCCGAGCTCTTTTAGATCGTTGAAATTACAGATAGAAGCAGCGATAAAGCCTCGTTCAAAATCGGTATGGATGGTGCCGGCCGCTTCTGGTGCAGTGGCGCCTTGCCTAATAGTCCAAGCACGACATTCTTTTTTGCCAGCGGTTAGGAAAGATTGAAGTCCGAGTGTCTTGTAGGCGGCTTTGATGAGTTCGCCGAGAGCATCTTCTTTAACGCCATAGGACTGGAGAAATTCCTTGCGTTCATCACGGCTCATGCCAGACATTTCTTCTTCGAGTTTTGCATTCACGAAGATGGATTCAGCGGGAGTAACAAGATTTTTTAGTTTTGTTTGGAAATCGGCGTCGGTGAGACCTTGTTCATCAACGTTAAACATATAGATTACTGGCTTGTCGGTGAGGAAAGGGATATTCTCGTCGGCAGGGTCTTTTTTGCGTTTGGCAGCGATTTTGGCGCGAGTTTCTTCGTCGGCGAGTTGAAGTTCTAGATTGATGATGTCAATGTCGTCTTTGGCTTGCTTGATGACGTCTTGTTCTATTTTGTTATCAGCACGGACAATGTCATCGTTGACAAATGCGCGTACAACGTGGCAAATTGCCTGACATTCGCGAATATGGGCGAGGAATTTGTTGCCGAGACCTTCGCCTTTGGAGGCGCCGGCAACGAGGCCCGCAATATCAACAAACTCTACGGTGGCAGGAACGACTTTGTCGGTGTCGTACATCTTGGCGAGCACGTCTAGACGTTCGTCTGGGACGGGAACGATGCCAACGTTTGGTTCAATGGTAGCAAAAGGATAATTCGCTGCAAGTGCGCCAGCGTTTGTAAGTGCATTAAATAGTGTAGATTTGCCGACATTAGGTAAGCCGACGATGCCGATCTTTAAATTCATAACCAACCTGTGTATCTGTTAATATAAGTATAATTATATCATGAAATAGTGTTATGGCGGAGATATGGCGACGGTTATACATAAAGATGCTATAATGAGGGTATGGCAAATGGTAATAAGATAAGAAATAATAACAAAGAGAAGAGTGAGGAAGACTCACTTAGGGGCAAATTAAAGAAAATTGGTGCGGTAGCGCTCGTTGCGATGGGGGTAGGAGTGTACTCGGAAGTAAGTAAGGCAGCAAACAAAGACGTGGGGCTGTCGGAGGAATTTGAAAGGAATGCTGAAATAATAGAAGTTGACTCAGTTAGTTTTCATGGCGGCCCGAATGTCCGCATTAACCCAGAGGTTCCTAGCGGCGAAGAGGCGAGCAATGTAATAATTGATCTGGGCAATAGTGATCAAGATATTGTGCTTTCTGAATATAATGATAGTATATACGTATACGATCCGCGTGACGATGCAAATGGCGAGTGGGTTGGTTTTTCGGCGGAGAAGTTTGCTGATGCCTTGTACGAATCTTCTTATATTGATGAAGAGGCTAAAGACAAAATAATTAAAAAAGAACAAGGTGAGCAAAGAGACGGCATTGTGTGGGTCAATGGCGACTACGTAGAATGGCAGCCTGCTTAGAATTGGAGTTTGGGTAGAAATATTATTATACTATATCTGTTAGCAAGAAAAAGCCGGCAGAATTGCCGGCTTTAAAGTACTTCGGCGTAATGCCGAGATTCGAATCGTTGAATATCTTCTTTTTGCGTTTCGCCATTAGGCGATTTTGCGTTGGGAAGATTGCTGTTGATTGGTTCTGGGTGATAATATACTCGCCGAATACCAATGCGAATGTCTGGCCGATTTGCTAGGACTAGAGTGCTAACTTCTATTCCATCGCGTCCAGTTGACGTATTTTTGACAAACGCAATATCTGTCAGCGTCCTGTATTTTTTGATTTTGTAAATCTTCTCACGTTCCACAACGTAGTAAGTGTTGGGAAGTTTGTTGATACCATAGCGAGGTGTATCTGGTAAGATTTCGGTGCTAGGTATTAGCGTAAGTATGACTCCAGATGATTCCTCATAGACGCAGAACGCCTTACCTGTAAGGTTTATGATTTTTTCAACGACTCTTTTTCCTTCTAAAGTGCGCATTTTTTCACCCCCTTAGTTAATAAATGCTTGTGCAATTTAAAAAGACACCATGATATTTTACCGCATTTCGCGAGAAAAATCAAGTCTACATGCTATAATGTTGGTATGAAACTAAAAAAACGGAGGTTGTTTGCAGTAATCGTGGCACTTGTCGGGGTGGCGGTGTGGGTGATTTGTAATCCAGCGAGTTATGAGCGAATTTATACGTCGGCGGAAAATAGCGAGGAAGATTATAGCGCCATAGCGGTGAGCGAGAAGGATGTGGATGCGCCTCTGGCGAGAGATATTTTGGAAAAGTTGGAAGTGAAGGGGCGTGCGCCAAAAACTGGATACAAGAGAGACGAGTTCTATAGTGGCTGGCCAACGGTGGAAGGTTGTAATTTGCGGCAACGCATTATCAAGAGAGAATTTGGCGATAGTGCGGTGTTGGACGGTTGTAATGTGCTTTCTGGTGAATATGATGAGCCATATACAGGGGAGCACAAGGTTTTTGCAAAGCGAGAGGATATATCTAAGGGAATACAAATAGATCACGTAGTGGCGTTGTCTGACGCTTGGCAGAAGGGTGCACAATATATGGAGCCGGGAGTGCGATACAAGATAGCAACTGACCCATTGAACCTCTTGGCGGTGGATGCCGCTGCGAACGAAAAGAAATCTGATGGTGATGCGGCGACTTGGCTGCCGCCGAACAAGAGATTTCGTTGTCAGTATGTGGCGAGACAAGTATCTGTAAAATACAAATACAGCCTGTGGGTGACAGAGGCCGAGAAAGAGGCGATTTTGCGAATTTTGGAAAATTGTCCAAACGAGCCGGCACTTGGTATATAATAATAAAAAAGTGGAGGAAATATGAAAAAGTGGATTTGGAGTATGTCTATAGTGGCGCTTGTTTTGACGGTTGGAGGGTTTTTGCTGGGGAGATATGCGTTCCCGGACGTCCAGTTGGCGCCTTTGCCGGCACCAGAAGTGTCAGAAGGACAACGTGGAGAATTAGGCATAGACAAAAACGTAAACGAAGCAACGATAGATAAGTATTTGGGTCGCAGCGACGCTGTGTATCGCGATCTTAGGATGTTAAAAGATCCAGGGAACTATGAGGCGATTGGTGGAGATTCGTATCTGTCAGGGTTTGTGAATGGTTATGAAGTGGTGCCTTTGCCATATCTGGTGAATGTTTCGGGACTGCCGGCGGAAGTGGGCGATACTTATGATGGTGATACCCTGTTTACAGATAACGGCGACGGAACTTATACGGCGAATTATGAGGAGTCGATGGAGATTTTGGAGGCTTTGTTCCCGAAGGACAAGGTGATTTTCTTGATGTGTGGTGGAGGCGGATACTCTGGAATGATGAAAAAGATGCTAGTGGCGCTGGGCTGGGATGAATCGCGTATATACAATACTGGTGGATATTGGTTCTACGAGGGAGACAACAATGTAGCGGTGAAACGCGTGAATCCTGATGGCAAGACGGTGTATGATTTCTATAAAGTACCGTATCACGAGATAGATTTTGATGTCTTGACGGAGAAGTAGATGAAAGAGAAAAAGACTGAGGCTGGGCGGCTCAAGGGAGCGCGTAAAAATCTTCCGCAAAACAGGGAAAAATGGCCGAAAATTGTGATTTTGGTGGCGGCACTAGTTGCGGTGGTGATAGGTGGAATATTGTTCGTGGGCGCAGTGAGCGGATGGTTCTCTGGCGGTACGAAAATCGTGCTAGATGAGGATGATCGCTGCGGTGAGAATTGCGCGCGGGAATTCATGGATTTGACGGTGCCGGAATACGAGGAGAAGGTGGCGGAAGGTGACTCTTTTGTATTATTCGTGGACCAGAGTGGATGTCATACGGCAGATAGGTTGAGAGAGTTTGTGCTGAATTGGGCTGATGCAACCGGCACAAAGGTGTACCGGATGATGTTTAGCGAGGTAAGGGAATGTTCGTTGCATGATAGTGTAAAGTACTATCCGTCAGTGGTGCTGATATCGCACGGCAAGCCTGTAGTGTGGTTGAGAGCAGATGAGAATGCGGATGCGAACGCGTACAATAATGAAGATGCGTTTAGGGAGTGGATTTCGGAGTATTTTTAGGGTGGATATTTTAACAGTAAAACGCTTGCGTTAAAATAAAAATTGGTGTATCATGTAAGTATATAAGGTCATACATTAAGGAAGGTAATACAAAAATGAAAGAAACAAACTTGCGCAGCAAGGCGTGTGCAGTAGCAGTGGCTGCTGGGCTTGGCGTAGTTGGGATTGGGGTGTTGTCGGACGGAGTTTCGGCAGCAGATGTAACGTCGGTTACTGATACGATTAAAGTAACTGTGCAGCCGAGTTGTACTTTTAGAAGCACAGAAGATAAAACTTATGTCGGTTCGGCAGCAAACGGAACTGAAGTAGATAACTTTAACGATTCTGGCGTACACGAGTTTAATCTTTTCTGTAACAATAATAATGGTTATATCGTGACGGCGACGCCGTATGATTTGGAAATGACAGGTGCAGGTGACGTGATTGCCTATACGGATAATTATACGCATACTGGAGTGAACAGTATGTGGACGGCCGAGATTGCGACGGAAACGGTAGGAGTGACTGCGGTAAGTCCAGTGCCAGTTGGCGGCGGAACGGTTATCTCGTCTGATTCGAGTACAACTGCTGCAGGCGCTAGTTTTACTGCGACCTATAAAGCCTACGTTGGTTCTGAAACACCGGCAGGAACTTACACGGGAACAATTATTTACACTCTGACTGCGTCAGGAACGTCGAACAATGGCGGTTCTAGCTCTGGTTCGGGCGGCACTAATCAAAATGACGACAACGGCAATGGTAGCGAAAACAGCGGTACTGATTCTGGCAACTCTAGCAATTCGTCAAATGACGCGCAAAATACTACGCCGACGGTTTTTAACAATACTTACAACACTTATAACACCCACAATACAACTAATTACGCTAACGGGAATAGCACGCCAGTTGCGACAGGTACGCAGCTTGCTGCAAGTGGAAGCACGGGCAGCTCTACAAGCGCAAATGATGCCGTTGCGAGCAACAGTAATTCTGGGTCAAGTAGTAGTTATGAGAAACCACTTGGCGTAACCACCAGTGCGATGACATCGAACAAGGATTCTGGAACAGATCTGATGCCTATATTGGTAGCGGCTGGAGCATTGGCTGTGGCTGGCGTGGCAGTAGTCGCATTGGCGAAGGATAAGAAAGAAGAAGAAAAGTAGAAACCGAAACTACTGAGCAAAAAACTAGGCGGTGAAACGCTTAGTTTTTTTGTCTTGCCTTAGTAAAAATTCTTATATTCGACGGCTACATCTATACGTAATTATAATGTCAAAAAACTCTTGAAAAATATTAAAACTTTTGTATAATAATATATACAGGGTATTGTCTATAGAAGATACCCCTAGAGTCGTCCGCTGCTTTCAGTGGCTCCGATTCGCCTCGAGTTGGTGCGAATGCACCGCCAAAATAACGGTCTTAATGGCCGTTATTTTGTTCGAACCGATGTTTTTTAAGTTCCCGCTTTATCCGTATAATTGTCTTTACGTCAAAAAATCCCTTTTCTGTATTTGAGAACTTGATATTCTTATTATACTTATAGATCAGCTTATCCGTATATGTTAACATATCTGCCACTTGAAATAATTTCTTTTCAAGATGGTCAAAGTTGCTTTCTCGATGATAACCCGATAACTTACTAAATACTTCGTCTATAATTTTACCTAGTTGCTTCTGACCACCATCATAATATACTTTTATCTCGTCAAATTGCTGTAAGTATGCCAGATGATCCAGAACAAACTTTTGCAACTCACGTTCAATCGCTTCGCTAAGCAAAGTATCGTCGTTGAAAGCCTTTTTGTCAATTATCACGGAATGATATTTTGCCGGAACTTTTGTAGAAAATCTGTATAGTTGGGTGTATATACGCCGTCTTTCTGCAATATCCATTCCGGCGAAGTCTTCATGACCAGAAACGAGATCGCCCATATGCACCATTGAATAAAAATCGAGCAATCCGAGACGGACGTTTAGTTCGTTTACATACTTAGAAATACTGTCGTCCTGTTCATGAAAAACAAAAGAGACGCCGTAGAATCTAGCAGATCCCTTCGTAAAGCCGAATTCTCCAGTTTCGTCGGCAAAAATGTTTAACCTCTTTTGTAATTGTATTCTCATACTTTTGTCATTATAGCATATCTGTCGGCTTGTGGAAAACCGAAATAAAAAACTTAAAAAATCATTAAAATATTTGTTGACAAAGTCATTCTGGTTATGTAAAATAAGAAATGTTAAAGGTCATTACATTTAACACAAAATACAAAATAATTTTCCACATTTGGTGGAAGGAGAATAATAATTATGAAAAAAGCTTTAATCGCAGGTGTAGCTTCAGTAGCTCTCGCAGCCATGCCAGTAGTTGGCGTGTTTGCTGCTGATGACATTGATGTGCAGGATACCATTAAGGTAACTGTTAGCCCTTCTTGTACTTTTAGGGCTTCTGGTACTGGTACGCTTGATGGTACTTATACCGCTACTGGTGCAAATGGTGAAACTGTCAATCCATCAACCAGTGGTGATTCTGGAACGAATGTTCACACATTTAATGTATTCTGCAACAATAACAAAGGTTATACCGTAACTGCTACTGCGCAAGATTTGGCTAACATTGACAACGCAAGCCCAGCGATTTCTGACAAGTTTGTATACTTGGCTGATTTGTCCGGTCTTACCACTACAAGTGGATGGCATGCTGCGATTGAGACCATAACTAGCGGTATTACGGCTGCTCAGTTGCCTGATAGTGCAACGGAGGGCACTTCGGCTGGTACCGCTACTGGTACTATTATTACTAGAAGCAACAGCACTACCGCAACTGCTGGTGATGCTTGGAAGGCAACTTACACCGCTAAGATTGGTTCTGAGACCAAGGCTGGTAACTACCAAGGTACGATTACCTATAACTTGTTAGCAACTAACTAATTATAGATTAGTTCGGGTAAATCCTCCCGGAGACGGGAGGATTTTTGTGCTATAATGGTAGGAAAGGAGGTAAATTGAGTAAAAATAACGGAAAGAATCAGTTATGGATAGGATTAGCGCTTGTGCTAGTTGCAGTAGTACTGATTGTAGTAGTAATAATAAATGCGATGAGAGGTGAGGCGACCGGAGATGTAAAAATTGGCGGCGAGGCAAAGGTGACAGGAATAGTATGTAAAAGTGCAACATCTTTGCATCCTGCGCTTACCAGCGTGCAAGCGAACTCTTATGCGAATACAATAACGGCGAATTTTCGCGACGATAAGCTGTCGTCTATTTCCCTGTTATACGAAGGAGATTACGGAACGGCAAAGAATGCGGAGTCGGCGGAGACTTATGCTAGGTCAGACTACAACGATGTTTTGATCAAAAGGTATGGTGAGGATATAGAGATATTTTCGTCTAATTTTTCCGTTGATGGGACGAAGATGCAATTCGTGCAAACGACACGAGATATAGGCAGAATAAATGAAAATACAGTAGAGTATTTTCTCTTGGATCGGGGGACGAATGTAGTAAAGTCGCTAGATGGGCTAAAAAAACAGTACGAAGCTAAAGGTTTCTCTTGCGAAATATCTGATTAAGTGTATAATATAGAGTAATATAAAGGAGGTATTAATGGCAAAAAATAAAAATATATTGGTTAGTTTAGTTGGCACCATGATGATGTTAGTGAGTGCGTTGGCTCCTTGTGCTAGCGTGTCGGCTTTTACGGTGTCGCCACAGGATCAGGAATATGTGTTGACACCTGGGCAGTCGGTGACTGGGGAAGTGAGCGCATTTAATCCGAGTGATGCGGAAGGAGATTTCTACTACATTGTGGAAGCAGTACCATTTTCGGTAAGTGATGACGGAAAATACTCGCCGAGTTTTGACGCCGAGAATGATTATACGGATATTATAAACTGGGTGACGATATCGGATGATGACGAATCGGCGGCGGAAGAAGTGCACGGAGTATTAAAACCAGGGGAGAAAGGAAAGGCGTATTATACAATTACGGTACCGAAGGATGCAAGGGGAGGAGGACAATACTTCGGCGTGCGAGTAAAAACGGATGCAGAAGCAACACAGAAAGCAAGTAGTGATGATACCGTGGCCATTAGGGAAGTACTAGGGATAGTTTCGTTGGTCTACGTAGAAGTGTCAGGTGATATCGTGGTGAAAGGCGAGATTATGGATAACAATATTCAATCATTTGTGTTGACGCCACCGATTACCACCTCATTTGTGGTAAAAAATGAAGGAAATACGCATGCAAAGATAAGTTATAACATGCAAGTATTCCCGCTATTTTCTGACGAAGAAGTTTATACTACTGAGGAAGATATGGGGTCAAGTTATGTGTTGCCTGGAGCAACGCGCATGATTACTCAGACTTGGGACAAGACTCCTGCGGTGGGGATATTTAGAGTGCGACAGACTGTATATTATGATTCAACCGATACTGAACCGAGCGTGACGGAAAAATTGGTGATCGTTTGTCCGGTATGGTTACTATTCTTGATCTTCTTCGTCATCATTGCGATTATTATCTGGATCGTGATGCGTGCGCGAAGCCGTGGAAAGAATAAGAGAGCACAGGATGCTGCGGCCGCGTAATGATTGAGGCAAAGCAAGAAATAGTTGCGCATAAGATAATGTAGCAGAAATACCGCTCCAATAGAGCGGTATTTCTGGTTTTGTTTTCGAATTTGTTACGAAAACTCGGAGTTTTCGTAACACTTATGTTAAAAAATATGTTATAATATGTTTAGTCATACAAAAGGATTAATTATGCAAGAAAATACAGATATTACGAAAAAGATTATGGACAGAATTAACTCGTATCCGGAGGGTGAGATTTTTTATATCCAAAAATTTTTGGATCTCGGTGATTACGATTCAATAAAGGCAATTCTGGCACGCTTGGAATCATCTGGACTAATACGCAGAATGGTCAGAGGTGTTTACGAAAAGCCTGTTTATAATTCTATGTTGGGTGAGTTGGTCGAGCCAAATCCGCAAAAGGTTGCCAAAGCCCTTGCTGAGAAAAATGGCTGGATGATTGCGCCAAGTGGCGAAACTGCATTAAACTATTTGGGGATTTCTACGCAGGTTCCTAATACCTGGGAATTTATCAGTTCTGGGCCATCTAGAGAATATGAATTAAAAAACGCAAAACTCATTTTCACTCATAGAGAAGACCGCGAATTCGCTGCGCTTTCTCCGAAGACTATTATGGCAGTGCAGGCCCTGCGTGCTATAGGGCAAGAGCGCATTACAGAAGAAATGATTGCGAACTTTGCGGCGCATTTTGACCAAGCGGAGCGTGAAAAAATGCTAGCAGAGGGGAATAACTTGCCGCTTTGGATTTATAATTGTCTCAAGGAAATTGCGTCGGTAGATGCCGTGAATGGGAGTCGTGACAAAAACGATGCGTAAAGTTGCTAGATTATCAGCTAAAGATCGCGAAGCGTTGTTTCGTAATACCGCCGCAAAAATTGGGATGTCTGAGGGGATTGTAGAAAAAGATTTTTGGGTTTGTTTTATTCTGGACTATCTTTTTCATGAAAGCCCGTGGAGAGATCATTTGGCATTCAAGGGCGGGACGAGCCTTTCGAAAGCATATCATCTGATTAAGAGATTTTCTGAGGATGTTGATCTAATTTTGGATTGGCGAGTCTTGGGATATGCAAAGGATTATCCATTGGGATTATCTAGTAATAATCAACGGGAGAAATTTAAAGCTGAATGTGCGGAGAAGTTTAGGAAATTTTTGGCAGATGACTTTATTCCAAAGATTTCGGAAGATATCGGTGGTATTTTGCCAAAAAGTAGCAAGTTTTCTTTGTATGAAGAAAATGGTGAGCTGACTGTACTGTTTCACTATCCAAGTATTTTCAGAGATTTTGCGTTGACGCCGGCTATTCGTCTGGAAATTGGCCCTCTTGCAGCCTGGACACCAACTCAAAACGCATTAATCACGCCGTATGTAGCAGAATGTTATTCCGATCTTTTTGTGGAGGTAGGAACGGTTATCTTGACAACTACTGCGGAGAGAAGTTTTTGGGAGAAAGCAACAATCTTACACGCTGAGGCACACAGACCGGACGGGAATCGTACCCCGCAAAGATATTCTAGACATTACTACGATATGTATTGTATGGCGAAATCACCGTTCAAGAAGTCGGCGTTGGATAATATACAGTTGTTGAGGGATGTTGCTGAGTTCAAAGATAAGTTTTATCATGCAGGCTGGGCGAGATATGATATGGCTAAGCCGGGGACATTGAGGCTTGTGCCGTCTGCGGACAATGAAGAGGTCTTGCGCAAAGACTACGATGCGATGCAGTCGATGTTTTATGGCGAATATCCAGATTTTAATATGATAACTGATGAAATGGCGAAACTTGAGAAAGAAATAAACGAATTGGGATAGAGCTGTTACGAAAACTCCGAGTTTTCGTAACAAGTAACAGTGCGCACCTCCGTAGGGAGTTGTGGAGATGCAAAATGCACAAAAAACTCAAAAAAAGTCCAAAAAAGGTGTTGACATGCCCGGAAATGTGCGATATAATGGGTAACAGTTAAAGCAAGTCGCCTTTGCGACCTCTACAGAAAGATAGGAAAGCGAGGAATTAATTTGAGGCCGCTTTTAACGACTCAGACCAATTCTTGAAGACTCTCCGATTAACAATTTGAGATTAACGATGAAAAGATTTTAAAGACGTAGCATCGCAATCGAACTTCGATTGCTAGTTATGTCAATGCATAAAAAGGTAATTAAGGGCACTGATAGTGGATGCCTTGACAATCAATAC